>CAYOTD010000759.1:0-2690 GCA_964406685.1 uncultured Solibacteraceae bacterium
TTAATTCCGGATCATGTGTCGGCAGAGTGAAGGAGAAGGTCGATCCCCGGCCGGGATCGCTCTCCACATGGACGTCACCCCCCTGTGCCCGCACCAGGTGTTTAACAATGGACAGACCCAGGCCCGTTCCGCCCAATTCGCGCGAGCGGGCCTTGTCAACGCGATAGAACCTCTCGAACAGGCGGTTAAGGTCCTCTTTCGGTATGCCAATGCCGGTGTCGCGGACCGCGATTTCGACGGGACCGGTGTCCAGCCTCCGCACGCCAACCTCGATCGAGCCACCCTCCGGGGTGTACTTGATGGCGTTGTCCAGCAGGTTGCCGAGGATCTGATGCACCGCCTCGGAGTCGCAGAACACCTCCGGATTCTCCGCCGCGGGCTGGGTGGCGATGGCGATGCGCTTGTTCTGTGCCATGGGGAAGATTGAATCGACGCATTCCTGAACCAGGGCATTGGCGAAGTAGGAACCGATCTGGAACTTCTGGGTTTTCAGCTCGATCCGGGAGAGCGTCATGAGATCGGCGATCAGGCGTCCCAACCGCTCGGCGTTGTGGCGAATGATGGTGAGGAACCGGACGTTGTGGGCGGGGTCGTGCAAGGCCCCATCGAGCAAGGTCTCGGTGTAGCCCTGGATCGAAGCCAGAGGCGTGCGCAACTCGTGCGACACGTTGATGATGAAGTCCTTGCGAATGCGCTCGAGCTTCTCCAGTTCGGCGTGCTCGGTCTCCAGCCGCTCGACCATGTCTTGCAGCTTGTCGGCCGTCTCCTTGAGCTTGGCGCCCAGGACGGCGAGTTCATCTTCTCCTTTGGGCTCGAAGGAGGCGCGGAAGTTGCCGGAGGCCAGCTCGCCGGCATAGCCGATAATCGCCGCCAGCCGATGGGAGACACGCCGCGCGATGTAGGCCGCCAGAACTATGGCGGGGAGAAAGGCCAAGCCCGTGGAGAGAACCATTCGCCGCCGGATGGCATTGACGTGCGCTTTAACCTGGGCCAGTGGCACGGCCAGCCGAAGGGCGCTGCTCCGCACCGGAACGGCGACGTAGAGGAAGTCCACTCCCAGTGTCGGGCTGTGGCGGATGGCTGAACCGTGCCTTCCCGCCAGCGCGGCCGCGACCTCCGGCCGCCCGCGGTGGTTCTCCATGGCTTCCGGCCGGGCCTCGGAATCCAGCAGCACTTTGCCGTCCCGGTCTATCAGCGTCAGCCGGCCGCCGGCAGAGCGAGCCAGGGCGCTGAAGTCCGACCGCGCCAGGCGGGCGGGATCGTCGCCGTTCAGAACCGCCAGCATCGCCGTCTTGCCGATCAACTCCCGCGCCAGCGTGTCGGTGTAGGACGCTTCGGCCACACGAGAAACCAACAGGTCCACTGCCGCCAGCGCCACCACCAGCACGCACACAACGGCGACAATCAGTTTGAAGAAGATCCGCGCCGTCATCGGAGGGTCGACCCCTAAGGCCGCTTGCCGTGCTGCTGGTACAACCGGAGGTGTTTGTTGTCCAGGCTGACTTCCCGGCCGCGAAGGAAGACCTGCATGACCTGCGTGCGCACTTCCAGCGGATCGCCGTCGGTAAGAATCAGATCGGCCCACTTGCCCTTTTCCAGGGAGCCGTACTGATCGCCGACGCCCCAGATTTCCGCCGCGTTAAGGGTGATCGCCTTCAACCCCTCGGCGTGGGGCAGACCGTAGGCAACCGCCTGAGCGGCGTTGTAGGGCAGGTTGCGCGAGAACGAGTTGGAGAACGTCCCCAGGGCGAACTTCACACCCGCCTTGAACAGCTCTCCGGGCAGCGTGTAGGCGGCGTCGTAAGGATCGTCCTCGTCCAGCGGATTGTCCTGGACCGGTCCCAGGATCACCGGTACGTTCCTGGTCTTGAGTTCACCCGCCAGCTTCAGCACCTCGCGCGGCTCAACCAGAATCATGCGGATCTTCTGCTTCTCAGCGAATTGCAGGGCTTCGCGGATCGCGCGCTCCCTGACGGCGACGATCGCCACGGGGAGCTTCCCTTCCAGCACCGGCAGCATGGCTTCGAACTTCACGTCAACGGGGAACCCGCCACCGGCGAGCCGGGCCTGCCGGTAGCGCCGGGCCGACTCGAAGAACGCGTTCAACTCCGCCAGCTTCTTCTCGTAGTTGCGGCGGGCCTCGGCGAAGGTCGCGCCGCGGCCGGGAGCCTGGCTCATACGTCCCCGCACCATCTGAATGATGGGGAACTGCAAAACCATGGCGGCCGAGCGCCGGATCTCCATTTCTTCCCAGGTCCAGCCGTCCAAGTGAATCAGGGCGGCCTGGCCGGAGAGCACTCCACCCTGCGGCGTCGAGATCACGGCGGTGATGCCGTTGGCGCGCGTCACCGGGATGTGCTCGCTGGCGGGATTGATGGCGACGATGGCGCGCAGTTGCGGATTGAAGTCGCCGATCTCGGTGGTATCGACGGTCTCGCGGACGGAGCTGACTTCCGCCAGACCCATCGCAGTGCCAGAATCGATCAGACCCGGATAGAGGTGCAGCCCCCTGGCGTCGACGATGCGGGCACCCTTGGGCGCCGCAACCTTCACGCCCACTTCGGCGATCTTGCCGTCCACCACCAGCACCGAACCGCCGGCGATGTCGGCACCGGACACCGTATGCACTGTGGCTCCGCGAACCAGCAGCGGCGCCTCGGAGGCGGCCAGCGGCAGCGCCAGGACGAGGA
>CAYOTD010000760.1:0-2681 GCA_964406685.1 uncultured Solibacteraceae bacterium
AGATGAACGAGTCGGTGGACAGCGACGCCTTGGTGATGCCCAACAGCACCCGCGTGCCCTGCGCCGGCCGGCCGCCCGCCTCGATCACCCGCTGGTTTTCTTCCTTGAACTTGAACTTGTCCACCACTTCCTCGGGCAGGAACTCGGTGTCGCCGATGTCCTCCACCTTCACCCAGCGCATCATCTGCCGGGCGATCACCTCCAGGTGCTTGTCGTTGATGTTGACGCCCTGGAGCCGGTAGACTTCCTGGATCTCGTTCACCAGGTACTTCTGCAATTCGTTGTCGCCGAGCACGTGCAGAATGTCGTGCGGGTTGCGGGGCCCGTCGGTGAACGGGTCCCCGGCGCGCACCCGCTCGCCGTCCTGCACGTTGATGTGGAGATTGCGCGGGATCTGGTATTCCTTCTCCGCGTCGTCGCCCTTCACCATCACCCGGCGGTAGCCCTTGACGATCTCTCCGTACCGGACCACGCCGTTGATCTCGCTGATCACCGCCGTCTCGCGCGGCCGGCGCGCCTCGAATAGCTCGACCACGCGGGGCAGACCGCCGGTGATGTCCTTGGTCTTGGTGGTGGCGCGCGGAATTTTGGCCACCACGTCGCCCGCGTGCACTTCCTCGCCGTCGTGCACCATCAGGTGGGCGTGGGTCGGCATCAGGTACCGCCGCTCCTCCCCGCGCGGCCCGCTCTGCGGGCGCACGATGATGGTCGGCACCATCTTCTCATCCGGGGAGTCGACCACGACCCACTGGGAAAGGCCGGTGATCTCGTCCACCTGCTCCTGGAAGGTCACGCCTTCCAGGAGGTTCTTGAAGTGGACTACGCCGCTGATTTCGGTCAGGATCGAGAAGGTGTAGGGGTCCCATTCCAGCAGCACCTGGTTCGACTTGACCGGCTTGCCGTCCTCCACCAGGACGCGTGCCCCGTAGACCACCTGGTAGCGCTCTTTTTCGCGACCCTTGTCGTCCACCACCGCCAGGATGCCGTTGCGGTTCATCGCGATCAGCTCGCCCTTGGCGTTGCGCACCGTCACGATGCCGATGAACTTGGCGAATCCGGAGCTCTTGGCGTCCTCGGTCGACTGCTCGCTCACGCGCGTGGCCGCGCCGCCGATATGGAACGTGCGCATGGTTAACTGCGTGCCCGGCTCGCCGATGGACTGCGCGGCGATCACTCCCACCGCCTCGCCCCGTTCCACCATCCGCCCGGTCGCCAGGTTGCGCCCATAGCAGAGCTGGCAGACGCCCCGCTTGGATTCGCACGTCAGCACCGACCGGATCTTGACCCGCTCGATGCCGGAGGACTGCACCAGGTCGGCCAGTTCTTCGTCGATGGGCTGGTTGGCCTGCACCAGCATGTTGCCGTCGTAGTCCAGCACGTCTTCCAGCGCCACGCGGCCGATGATGCGGTCGCGCAGGTGCTCGATGGTCTCGCCCGATTCCACGATCGGCTCCACGTAGATGCCGTCCGCCGTGCCGCAGTCGCACTCGGTCACAATCACGTCCTGCGCCACGTCCACCAGCCGGCGTGTCAGGTAGCCCGAATCGGCCGTCTTCAACGCCGTGTCGGCCAGTCCCTTGCGCGCGCCGTGCGTGGAGATGAAGTATTGCAGCACGTTCAGGCCTTCGCGGAAGTTGGCCGTGATGGGCGTCTCGATGATCTCGCCCGAGGGCTTGGCCATCAGGCCGCGCATGCCCGAGAGCTGCCGGATCTGCTGCTTGGAACCGCGTGCGCCCGAGTCCGCCATGATGTAGATGGGGTTCAGATACCGGCCCGTCCGGTCGTCTTCCTCCATCTTGGCGAACATGCGCTTGGACACTTCCTCGGTGACCTTCGACCAGATCTCGATGATCTTGTTGTAGCGCTCGCCGTGGGTGATGGCGCCGTCCTGGTACTGCTGCTGGACGCCCACCACTTCCTTTTCCGCCTCCCGCACCAGCTCCTGCTTGGCTTCGGGAACCACCATGTCGTCGATGCCGATGGAGATGCCGGCCCGGGTGGCGTAGAGGAAGCCCAGGTCCTTCACCCGGTCCAGCATCTGCACCGTCGTCGGCAATCCATGCTTCAGGTAGCAGTACTGGACAAGCTGTGTGAGGCCCTTCTTCTTGAGCAGCCCGTTGATGAAGGGCATCTCCTCCGGCAGCACGTCGTTCAGGATCACGCGGCCCACCGTCGAGTCCATATACTGCTTGTTGAACTCGATCGGCTCGGTGTGCAGCAGGTTCTGGCTGTCGAAGGCCTTGGTCAGGTCGATGACCTTGCCCGTGTAGCGCAGCTTGATCGGGGTCAGCGTTTCCACCTCGCCCATCTCCAGCGCGATCAGCACGTCTTCGATCGAGGCAAACGTCCGTCCCTCGCCCTTCGATCCCCGCCGGTCCTTGGTCAGGTAGTACAGCCCCAGCACCATGTCCTGCGTGGGAACGGCGATGGGCGAGCCGTGCGCCGGCGACAGGATGTTGTTGGCCGACAGCATCAGCGTCGAGGCTTCGATCTGCGCTTCCGGCGACAGCGGAATGTGCACCGCCATCTGGTCGCCGTCGAAATCCGCGTTGAACGCCGTGCACACCAGCGGGTGGATCTTGATGGCCTTGCCTTCCACCAGCACCGGTTCAAACGCCTGGATGCCCAGCCGGTGCAGCGTGGGAGCGCGGTTGAGCAGGATCGGGTGGTCGCGGATGACT
>CAYOTD010000761.1:0-2675 GCA_964406685.1 uncultured Solibacteraceae bacterium
AACCCGCTCTATCGCGAGGGGAGATCAAGTGTAAGCGTTAGACCAACCCCATCTGGTCCCGGGCGAGCGCGTGTGGTGCAGTGGAGGAGTGGACGAACAGGCGCAGGTGGTAGGGGTTCGGCGGCGTCGCAGCCGGGCGGAAGTCGAGCAGGTGGTTGCCGAATATGAAGACAGTGGTCTGGGCTGCGTGGAATTCTGTCGAAGGCGCGGGCTGAGCTTGTCTACGCTGGCTCGCTATCGGAAGCGGCGGGCGCAGACGAATGCCGGCTCTGAGAACCGCTGGTTGGCGGTGGAGGTTTCCGGTGGTGGTGTGGCGCCGGGGATGGCGGCAAGCAGGGGCCTGGCTGTGGTGCTGGTGGGCGGTCGACGCATCGAGGTGGGCCGCGACTTTGACGCCGCGACCCTGATGCGGTTGCTGCACGTATTGGAGCACGGCTAAGCATGTTCGGTTGGGGGCCGGCGACACGGATCTACCTGGCGGCGGGGGCCACCGACATGCGCAAGGGTTTCGAGGGGCTTTACGGGCTGGCGCGCGACCGGCTGGCGTGCGAGCCGCTGAGCGGACACGTATTCGTATTCGCCAATGCGCAACGCAACCGGCTGAAGCTGCTGTTTTGGGACGGCAGCGGGCTGTGGGTCTGCGCCAAGCGTTTGGAGAAGGGGCGCTTCCGCTGGCCGCCGACCGCCGGAGGGCAGAGCAAGGTGGTGCTGCGCCAGGAGGAACTGACGCTGCTGCTGGGAGGTATCGATCTGACGGAGACGCAACGCCGGCGATGGTACAGGGCTCTAAGTCAAGACGAACAACCTACCGTATAAGTTACTCGTAGAAAGTAGTTGTAAGTTATCGTACGTCAAGGTATACTACTACTTACTCGACGTGAACGATTCCCCCTCCATTCCGTTATCTGAAGCCGAGCAGATCGTGCGGCTCCAGGGAAAGCTCGCCTGGGCGGAGCGGCGAATCCGCGTCCTGGAAGAGATCCTCCGGCTGCAACGGATCAAGAAGTACGGTCCGGGCAGCGAGAAGCTCCCCTCCGAGCAGTTGGAGTTGCTGGAACTGGAGCCGGGCGTGAGCCACCTCGAAGTCCTCGCCGAGAGCCAGCGCGAACCGCTGCCAGCGCGGGCCCATACGCCGAAAGCCCGCCCCCATCCGGGGCGGCAGGAACTGCCGGCGGAGTTGCCGCGCGTGGAGCGCGTCGTCACTTGCCCTCCGGAACAGTGCGCCTGTCCGTCCTGCGGGCAACCTACGACGGTGATTGGCCATGAAGTCAGCGAGCAGTTGGATGTGGAGCCCGCCCGCTACATCGTGGTGGTGACCAAGCGGGAAAAGCGCGCCTGCCCGCACTGCCAGGAGGGCGGCGTGACGGCGGCTCCCGCGCCGGCGCGGATCATCGACAAGGGTCTGGTGAGTGATCGGCTGGTGATCGACACGGTGGTGGCGAAATACAGCGATCACCTGCCGCTGTACCGGCAGAGCGCGATTCTGGAGCGGGAGACGGGGGTGACCATCAGCCGGGCCACCATGGACGGGTGGGTGATGACGGTGGGCGGCCTGCTGATCCCGGTGGTGGCGGCGATGGGGCGTGAGTTAGTAAGCGGCAGTTACCTCCAGGCGGATGAAACCCCGGTGGATGTGCAGATGCACGACCGGAGGGGACACAATCACCAGGCGTACCTATGGCAATACAGCCGGCCCGGGGGCAGTGTGGTGTTCGACTTCCGGCTGGGGCGAGGGCGTGACGGGCCGAAGGGATTCCTGGCCGGCTTCAACGGACTTTTGCAGACCGACGGTTACGCCGCCTATGACAAGGTGGGGGGGCCGGAGCTGGTGCATGCCGGCTGCTGGGCGCATGCGCGCCGCAAGTTTTTCGAGGCGCATCAACTGTGCCCCGGCGAGAGTGCGGCCAAGGATATTGTGCGGCTCATGGATCAACTGTTTGGGATCGACGCGGAGGCGCGCGCGCAGAACTTGAGTTGCGCCGCGCGCGATGGGCTGCGTCAGCAGCAAGCCCGGCCTCTGCTGGATACGATCAAGCGGCAGATCGAAGCGGCGCGCTGCCAGGCCTTGCCTGCGAGCAAACTGGGGAGTGCGATCCACTACACGTTGGCGCTGTGGGAGAGGCTCGCGCGTTTCCTGGACTACCCGGAGCTGGAACTGAGCAACAACCTGGCGGAGAACTCCATGCGGCCGGTGGCGTTGGGGAGGAAGAACTGGATTCATATCGGCAGTCCCCAGGCGGGTCCGAAGGTGGCGGCTATTCTCTCCATTGTGGAAACCTGCCGGCGACTCCACATGCCGGTTCGCCAGTACCTGGCCGCCGTCCTACCCGGCTTGGCAGACGTCAGCATCCACCGAGTGCACGAGCTCACTCCCCTGGCCTGGGCCGCTCGTAGTTGTTAGCCCACACGGTCCTGTCAACCTGTGGTTGGCCTGACGCTTACGGTTCACGGCCATCCCGGATGCACCACACGAACCGTCTCCCACACCAAGCGCGCCGGCCCACCTGGCCCGGTCCCTCCCCCGAAAACGCAAAGAGCCCGATCCTGGTTGGGGATCGGGCTCTTGGGGGTTGGATATAAACCGGGCGACTTCCTACTCTCCCACACAGTTGCCCGTGCAGTACCATCGGGGCTGAGAGGCTTAACTTCCGTGTTCGGGATGGGAACGGGTGGGT
>CAYOTD010000762.1:0-2673 GCA_964406685.1 uncultured Solibacteraceae bacterium
GAGGGCGCTTTCACCGGAGAGATCTCGGGCCCCATGCTCAAGGCCGTCGGCGCCAGGTGGGTCATCATCGGCCACAGCGAGCGCCGCCAGTACTTCGGCGAAACCGACGAGACCGTGCTGAAGCGCACCGTAGCCGCCCTCGAAGCCGGCTTGCATCCCATCGTCTGCGTGGGCGAGCGCCTGGAAGAGCGCGAAAGCGGCTCTACCGAAGCCGTGCTCACGACCCAGTTCGACGGCGGCCTGGCGGGACTTGCGCCCGAGCAGTTCGCCAAGGTCACCATCGCCTACGAGCCGGTCTGGGCCATCGGCACCGGTAAGACCGCCACACCCGCCATGGCCGGGGAGGCGCACAAGTTCCTCCGCTCGCTGGTGGCCGCCAGGTTCGGCGCCGCGCAGGCCGAAGCCACCCGCATCCTCTACGGCGGCAGCGTGAAGCCGGACAACGTGAAGAGCCTGATGGCGCAGCCCGACATCGACGGTTCCCTGGTGGGCGGCGCCAGCCTCGATCCGGTCTCGTTCAGCTCCATCGTCAACTTTTGAGACTCTCCTTCGCACTGCTTTCGATTGCGATCGTCAGTTGGGCCGCGCCGCCTCCCAAAGAGGCGCCGCGGCCTAAGCTCCCGCCTGAGGTGCAGGCGGCCGTGGGGTTGGCCTACGCCTCCCCGCCCGAGATCGCCGCCGACGCCTTCCTCCGCCTGGCGGCTTCCGATCATGTGGCCGGCCGCCAGGCCAAGATCCAACTCCTCGATCAGGCTTTCACCCTCGCCGGGGAAGCCCGCAACAAGATCCGCGAGCGCCAGATTGCCGGCTTGCCCGGCGACACCCGCTCCGGCATGACCGACCGCGCCTCCCGCCTGTTCCTCGATGCGCTCTCCCTCCGCGTGCGCGCCGTTCACCAACTGCTCGAACTGGACAAGGCCACCGCGCGCGAGATGTTCTCCCGCATGGAGACCCCCGATCCCAAACCGCGCACCTGCGAGGACGCCCTCGTCTACGACCTCGGCGACTTCTACCTGCTGCTGGGCGAGATCGCCGGCCAGACCTTCAGCCCCGGCGAGCGGCGCCTGGAGCAACACGTCTCCTTCCTGCGCGATTACGTGCTCGGCGTTTCCTCGCCCGTTCAGGTGGCCCCGGTGGCGCGCCTGCTGCGCACCGTGAGTGTCACCCCGCGCCAGGAGGAGTTGCTCATAGCCTCCCTGGCCGCGGCGCTGCCCAACATCGCCGAAGACAATCGCTCCTTTCTGGCCACGGCGGAAGCCGCCACCGCGGCGGTCGAGCAACTCATCGGCGCCGCGGCCCCGAGTTCCTCCGCCGCCGGCGGGTTGAAGACGGCGTGGGAGAAATATGTCGAACGCCAGCGCGCCGCCGCCCAGTGTACTTTCGAAGGACCGGTCATCGACCTCGGCGCGGCCCTCGGCCTCACGCCCAACCAGCCCGCCGGCGCGGCCACGGCCAAGGTCTATCGCTACTGGACCTCGGGTTCCTCCCAGGCCATGCTGGCGCGCGGCATGAAGCTGCGCTGGGGTCCCAGCGGCGTGCCCAGCCGCGTCCTCACGCTCGACGAGCGCCGCTCGCAGGAGTGGCAGGAACTGCTCACCGAAACCCTCAACGAAATGCCCAACTGGAAGCCCGCTCCCGAGGAGAGCGAAGCGGACTACTTCCATCAGCGTTGCCTGTTCTACGAGACCCTGGTCGAGCTGACCCCGCCCGGCGAGCGGCGCAGTGATGTGATCGCCGCCTTCCTGTCCTATCTAGGCGGTTCCTCGCTGTTGCGCGACAACCCGGCCGAGTGGCTCTCCCACGCCGTCGAGATCCTCGCGCGCCTGCGGCAGAGCGGCGACGCGGATTCCAGCCGCCTCTCCGACGCCTTCCTCCGGTCGGACAACCCGGCGCTTGCCCTCACCGCACGGCTTGAGATCCTGGTCCCCCGTTCCCCAATCCAGGTCCCGCGATGATATCGTAGGTGGACGTGTTTTAGTCCCGGCATGACCGAACGCCAACTCATCGACGATTTCCTGGCCCAGAAGCGCATCGCGGTAGTCGGGGTTTCGCGCAACCCGCGCGACTTCACGCGCATGATGTTCAACGAGTTCCTCCAGCGCGGCTACCAAGCCCTGCCCGTCAATCCCAACGCCGCCGAAATCGACGGCCACGCCTGCGCCCCCCGGGTCGGCCAGATCCGGCCCCGCCCCGACGCCGTGCTCGTCATGACGCCGGCCTCGCAATCCGAAGCGGTGGCCAAGGAGTGCGCCGACGCGGGCGTCGAACGCATCTGGTTCTACCGCGCCGTGGGCCGCGGCGCCGTCGACGAGCGCGCCATCGACCTGTGCGAAGAGCGCGGCATGCGCGTCGTCTCCGGCCGCTGCCCCTTCATGTTCTTCCCCCACCCCGGCATCCACGCCCTCCACGGCTTTCTCCTGAAGCTGATCGGCCGCTACCCCCGCTGAACGGCCAGCCATTACGGACCCTGTGGTATCCTCGGGGTGGTAGGCCCCACGCCTGCCGCCCCACCACCCCCGAACACCGCGAAGAAAAAGCGAACCGGTACAAACAAAACCAATTATGTCCTTTGTTTGCAACAAAAGATACCCCTCCTCAGCGGAGGGTATAGGCGTAGACCATCGTCACCAGTCCGATCACGGCGGCCAGGATGATGCTGTGCCGCAGCGTGAA
>CAYOTD010000763.1:0-2668 GCA_964406685.1 uncultured Solibacteraceae bacterium
CGTCCAACGCCGAAGTGCTCATGCTGTCCAGCTCCAGTTACCGCCAGAACTTCTGCTTCCTGGTGCGAAAAGACGAGTTGAGAGCGGTTCTCGAATGCCTCGAAGCCACTCTCTCACTGGAACTGGCACACGGCTATCTGAAACCGATCGAGATCGACGAAAACGTCGGCCTGCTCACGGTCGTGGGCGAGGGCATGAAGGGCCCCCCGGGGCTGGCCGGCCGCATTTTCACATCGATTTCGCGTAAGAACGTGAACATCATCGCCATCGCCCAGGGCTCCAGCGAGCTCACCATCTCCGTCGTCGTCCGCCGCGATGGCCTGGAACAGGCTGTTAGAGCGGTCCACTCGGAATGCCGCAAATGAGGGTAGTCCTGTACACTTCTCCTGAGTGGAGCTTCTCAGCCAAGTAGAATCAGATGTTTACAGATACACTGGGTGTGTCAAATCGCGCAAGTGCGCAATTTGACACATTTATTTCGGAGCAAGTAGTCTGTATATGAAGGAAATTTCAACACCGCGGCTCTGGCACACAACGTGCACGCTTAATGACAACCATAAGTCGTCATTGACTTATAGCATCCCCGGCGACGAGGCCCAGCTCGTCGCCAGCCCCTCTGAGTGAGGCCCCGAGAACCCAGTCTCGGGGCCTCTTCGTTTCAAGCGACGGGATTTCGCGGGGACGCCGATTCAGTTACACTGTAAGTTGCCCCGCATTCTGCTCTCAGTCGCGCTGTTGTGTTCCTTGTCCGCCCGCGCGGCCGAAGAAGGGCAGTTGGACGCCAGTCAGACTCTGTTCAGCGTGCTGGCGGCGGTGAACGCGGCCGGCTACGACGCCGATCTGGAGTCGGCTTCCAACCATCCGCTGCGTCTGGCGGTGCGCAGGCACCTGGAAAGCCGCAGCATCCCCGTGTTGGCGGAGATGAAGCGGTTCGTCCGCGATCACAAGCAGGCCAACCCGACAGCGGAGCTGAGCCAATACGTCTCGTTCGCGCTCTCCGTGGAGGGGCCGCCGGATTTCGAATACCGCTTCAAGAGCCACATGCTGCCGCCCGACGTCAAGTCGCTGGAAGGTTTTGAGAGACTGATGGCGCGCTTTCACCGCGAGGCGGAGATCGACACTCTATGGAAGCAGGCTCAGCCGGCCTTCGACCAAGCCATTGCACGCTATCACGCGCCGGTGACAAAGGCCCTCACCGAGGCGGGCGCCTATGTGCGCTACCTGGCGAGCGGCGCCATGGGGTGGCGCTTCCAGATCTACGTGGACCTGCTGGGGGCTCCCAATAACATCCAGAGCCGCAGTTACGAGCGCAACTACTATGTTGTGGTGACGCCTTCGGCCGAGCCGCAGGTGGACGACATCCGCTACTTCTACCTCCACTTTCTGATCGACCCGATGGTGGGACGGCACGCGGAAGCGCTGATGAAGCGCAAGGCCCTGGCCGATTACGCCCTGGGAGCGCCGGCGTTGGAGGAGCACTACAAATCCGATTTCGTGTTACTGGCCTCGACCTCGCTGATCCGGGCGATTGAAAGCCGGCTGGCGCCGCCCGTCCGGCGGGAGGCCATGGTCGAGCAGGCGCTGAGGGAAGGCTTCATCCTGGCGCCGCACTTCGCCGAGCAGCTTGCGGCCTACGAGAAACAGGAACAGGCCATGCGCTACTACGTGCTCGACATGATCAACGCCATCAGCCTGAAGCGGGAAGAGCGGCGGCTGGAGAACGTCGAATTCGC
Source organism: uncultured Solibacteraceae bacterium (assembly GCA_964406685.1). Lineage (GTDB taxonomy): Bacteria > Acidobacteriota > Terriglobia > Bryobacterales > Bryobacteraceae > JACQZT01. The sequence goes on from CAYOTD010000763.1 coordinate 1,734, forward strand.
CGCCTCCCGGCCGGTGCGCAAGGCCAAGGTGGTCGTTGCGGAGCAAAAGGCGGCCGAACCGGTGGGCGTGCACAAGACCCTGGAGGACGCCGAAAAGCTGTACAGCGCGCGCGAACTGGCCTCCGCCAAGCAGGGCTTCCTGCGGGCGCTGAAGGAAACGGACGAGAAACGGCTGCACGCAAAGGCGTATTATGGTTTGGCGCGGATTGCCGCGCTGGAGAAGGACCCGGAGCTTTCCGAGCGGCTGTTTCAGAAGACGCTGGAGAGCGATCCCGACGGTTACGTGAAGGCGTGGGCGCACGTCTACCTGGGCCGTCTGGCGGAAGCGGCGCGCGAACCCGCGCGGGCCGCGGAAGAGTACAAAGCTGCGCTGGCCGTGGAAGGCGCCTCAGTCGCGGCGCGGCAGGGCGCCGAGAAAGGCTTGCGGGAAGTTTCGAAGAAATAAGGAGTCATTGATGAGATTCGCTATTTTTGGAAGAGCACTGGTGGGTCTGGCCTGCGCGGCGGCGTTCCTGTTCGCCCAGGAACCCAAGCAACCCCGGCCGAAGTCGCAGAAAGAGGCCGAGGCGGTCATGGCGGTGTTCAACGCCCAGGATCCGGACTCGCGCATCAAAGCCGCCAACGAACTGCTGACCAAGTACGCAGACACCGAGTTCAAATCGATCGCGCTGCTGGTGGCGGCCATGTCGTACCAGCAGAAGAACGACGCCGACAACATGATGATCTACGCCGAGCGGACTCTGGAAGCGGATCCGGGGAATTACCAGGCGATGCTGATGATCGCCGAGACCCTGGCCCAGCGCACCCGGGAGAACGACCTGGACAAGGAAGAGAAGCTCGCCAAGAGCGAGAAGCTGGCCAACGCCTCGATCGAAGCCGTCAACAAAGCCGTCAAGCCGCGGCCCGACATCACCGACGAGCAGTGGGCCGGCGCC
>CAYOTD010000764.1:0-2661 GCA_964406685.1 uncultured Solibacteraceae bacterium
CCTCGCGCTCCACCATGACGTCGACGCCCTTGAACACCGCGCCCATCCCGCCTTCGCCGAGCTTCTCCAGGATCTTGTAGTTGCCCACCACCCGGCCGATCATTCCGCAGTCTCTCTTTCGCCGTCCACTCTCACCACCACCACCGAGATATTGTCGTATCCGCCCCGCTCGCGCGCCAGCCGCACCAGTTCGGCGCAGGCCTCCTCCGGCTCCAGCTTCAGCACCGCGTCCCGGATCTCGGTGTCTTCCACCGGATCGTGCAGCCCGTCCGAGCAGAGCACGAATCGGTCTCCCGCGCGGATGGGAAACTGCACCGGCCAGACGTCGGCTTCCAGTTCGTCGTGGTGGCCCATCGCCCGCAGCAGGACGTTGCGGTCGCCGTGGCGGCGCGCCTGCTCGACGCTGAGGATGCCCTTCTTCACCAGGTCCATCACCGCCGAGTGGTCTTCCGTCATGCGGTAGATGGCTTCCCCGCGCACCAGGTAGATGCGGGAGTCGCCCACGTGCGCCGCCCACGCCTCGCGGCCCACCAGGGCCAGCGCCGTACACGTGGTTCCCATCCCGCCTAGCGCCTGGCGGGAATTGGACTGCCGCCGGATCTCGCGGTTGGCCTCCTCGAAGGCCTCCGCCAGGCACTCCGGCACGCTCCCCGAGCGCGCGTAGTACTCCCGGCTGACCACCTCCACCGCCAGCGCGCTGGCCACTTCTCCCGACTGATGACCTCCCATGCCGTCGGCCACGATGGCCAGCAGGCCCTTCTGTGCCAGTTTCTCCGCATCCGGCTGCACGACGCGCAGGCTGTCCTCGTTCAGCTCGCGGTGACAGCCGGGATCGGTTCGCGAAGCCGCGATATATCGACCGGGCATTTCCTCCTCCGAAGCCATCGCGAACCGCGGTGGCCTTACTCCCCCGCCTCCCCAGACAAAGCGTAGTCTCATGTTACTCCCTGACCGGTTCCATGGTGAAACTGTAGTCGGTCCGATCGCTGGCGTCGAACTCGACCGGAACATCCGCGTACCCCTCGCGCTTCAGCACCAGGCTGACGTGCTCTCCTTCGCGCGCCGTCACCTTAAACGGAGTGCGGCCGGCGCGGCTTCCGTCGCGATAGACATCGGCCCGGCCGCCCGCGATGTCCACGGTGATCGTCTTGAACCCGGGCCGGGGCTGCCCCTCGCCGCCGCCCAGAATGATCGCGATCACCACTACCAGCAGCAGAACCGCGGCGGCGGCGATCCACGCCAGCTTCCTCCTCGGCAAGGCTACCACCGGCGCCACCCGCCTTGCGCCCAGGGCGTGCCGCAGCTCCGCCGCGGTCTGGTAGCGGGCCGCCGGGTCCTTCTTGAGACACTTCGCCACCACGGCGGCCGCCGCCGGAGGCAGACCGGGCACCAGCCGCGACGGCGGAACGAAATCCCCCCGGACTACCCGGCCGATCAACTCCGCCGTGCTCGCCCCCTCGAAGGGGAGCCGCCCGGTGAGCAGCTCGTAGAACAGCACGCCCATCGCCCAGATGTCCGTGCGGAGGTCGGCGTCGCGCCCCTCGATCTGCTCCGGCGCCAGGTACTGCAACGTGCCCACCACCGCACCGGCCGCCGTCAGCCGCTGGCTGGAGGCCGCCCGCGCGATGCCGAAATCCAGCAGCTTGACCTGCCCCGACGAGGTCACTTTCACGTTGTGCGACTTCAGGTCGCGGTGTACGATGCCCTGCTCGTGAATGTAGCCGAGCGCGTCGGCCACGCTGCCCAGGATGGCCACCGCCTCGGCAAACGGCAGCGCGCCCCGCCGCTCGACCAGCTCGGCGAGGGTCTGCCCGTCGACGAACTCCATGATGATGCACGGGCGGCCGCCGTGCTCGGTGAAATCGTGCAGCGTGGCGATGCCGGGATGCGTCAACCGCCCCTGGATACGCGCCTCGTTGAGAAACCGCCGCACGGCGGTCGGGTCGCCGCCGCTGGAGAGCACCTTGATGGCGACCACCCGCCCGATGCGGGTGTGAACGGCGCGGTAGACCTCCCCCATTCCCCCGGCTCCGAGGAAATCGGTCAACCGGTACTCCCCGATGGTGGCGTTGAGCAGGGAAGCCATCGCGCCGCCCCGGCGTCTACTTCAGAACCTTCGAGGTCCCCATCAGTTCCATGCCGTAACGGATCGGCACGGCAAACGAAATCTGCGCGTCCAGCCGGCGCCCCGACGTGTAGATGGCCACCACCCGTCCCTGCTCGTCGAACACCGGTCCTCCGCTGTTGCCGCCTCCGGTCGAGTTGATGGTCAACTGGTAGACGTCGCCGAACGTGCTGATGACGCCTTCGCCCAACCCCACCTGCTCCCGCAGCACCCGGCCGATGTTGCCCACGCTCACGGTGGGATCGGGAATGACCTTGGCTTCGATCTCGGGATTGAAGACGTCCTTGGACCGGGTCACGGCCACCACGTCGGGCGAGATCGCCGGATAGCCCAGCACGATGGCCGGGTCCCCCGGCTTGATGGTGTCGTAGTTGTCGTTCAGCTCCACCTTGCGCAGCGACCGCGGGATGTCGATCTTCACCATGGCCACGTCGATGCGGTCGGAAACCCGCGCCAGCTTGGCCGGGATGCGAATGCGGTTCTTGGCGAAGGTGACGTCGAGGTAGTCGTTGCGGCCCTCGACGTACTTGCCCTTC
>CAYOTD010000765.1:0-2658 GCA_964406685.1 uncultured Solibacteraceae bacterium
AATCGGGGATTGCCAACTTCAACGCCGCTCTCGGCAAGGCGTGGCGGATCGGCGGGCGGCGCGAGTGGACCGCCATCCTGCGCGGGGAAGTGTACAACCTTACCAACCACGCCCAGTTCGACGAACCGCAACGCAATCTCTCTTCTCCCTCTTTCGGCCGCATCACCAACACGCTGAACGACGGCCGGGTGCTGCAATTCGGTCTGCGGCTGGTGATCTGACGCCGCCGCTATAATGGCAAGGGACACGCACGCATGATTTCGCTCCGCGACGTCGAGAAGTTCTACCAGCATGGCGCCAGCCGGACCTATGTATTGCGGCGCATCAGCCTGGACATCAAGGAAGGCGAGTTCCTCTCGATCATGGGACCCTCCGGCGCCGGCAAGTCGACCCTGCTCCACATCCTGGGAATGCACGACACGGCCTGGACGGGCGAATACTACTTTCTCGAACAGCCGGTGCACCGCCTGGACAAGAAGCGGCGCGGTGAGCTGTACAAGAGGAACGTCGGCTTCGTCTTTCAGAGCTACCACCTGATCGATTCCCTCACGGTGTACGAGAACCTGGATATCCCGCTTTCCTATCGCGACGTGAAGCGGTCCGAGCGCGAGGCGATCGTTTGCGACACCCTGGACCGGTTCCAGATCGTGGGAAAGAAAGACCTGTTCCCGAACCAGCTCTCCGGCGGGCAGCAACAGCTTGTGGCGGTAGCGCGCGCCATCATCGCCAGCCCCAAGCTGATCCTGGCCGACGAACCCACCGGCAACCTGCACTCCAGCCAGGGCCGCGAGATCATGGAGCTGTTCAAGAAACTCAATTCCGAGGGCACCACCATCGTTCAGGTGACGCACTCGGAAATCAACGCCGCTTACGGGCATCGTATCGTGAAGCTGGCCGACGGCTGGATGGTGAACGACTGAGCCGGCGGCGAAAGGACTCGGCACATGGCCAGGCTGCTGCTCGTTGGCGCCATCGCGGTCGCGGGTTGGGGGGCGGATTGCCGCACCCCGCTCGGTGTTCCTTGTCACACGATCCGCTTCACCCAGTCGCAGTGGCAGTTCACCCGCGAGGGACGGCCGGCTTTCCTGCACTACACCTGGACGACGATCCGGGCCATCCGTAGCGACGGCTCCAGCGTCGAGATCAACCAGGGTGGCCAACAGCGCGACTGGTTCAAGACGGAGGCGCGCCCCGCCGGCCCCACCACTTTGTACCTGGCGCCGGACGACACGGTCATCCAGGTGGACCACGAGCGGAAGACCATTACGCGGCGCGCTCCTCTCATCTGGAACGAGCGGCACCATCGCGCCTCCACCGCGGGCGACCGCACCTGCGTGAGCGCCGTCCGCCAGTGGGGAACCACGTTCTTCTTGCGCGGAACCGGCGCCATCGCCGGGGTGCCCGTGATCCGCTGGACGGGCGCAAATCCGGGCGGCGGCTACACCGAAGTTCACCTGGCGCCTTCCGTCGATTGCCGCCCGTTGAAGACCTACACCGTCTACAGAAAGCTGGGCGTGCTCCCTACCTTCATGAGCACAACCGAAGCGGTTTCTGTGGAGTTGGGCGAGCCAAAGCCGGAGTTGTTCGCCCTCCCTTCGGATTACCGCGAGACGAAAGAGTGAAGCTATGAGGAAACCTCTCCACCCGACGCGCCGGGCGTGGCTGGCCGGTTGGGGCGGCGCGCTGCTGGGCGCCGGCCGCGAGTACCAGCGCGGCGGCATGGTCTACCGCCCGCTGGGGAAAACCGGGATGGACGTATCGCTGCTGTCGTTCGGTTCCCACACCGACATCAAGGACCGGCGGCCGGCCGGTCCGAACAAGACGGTGCTTACCGCCGAAGGCCAGGAGCGCCGCGACCGGATCATCGCCAAGGCGCTCGACCACGGAGTCAACCTGCTGGATGTCTACGACAGCGAGGGACAGTGGGAACCCGCCGCCAGGCTGGTGCGCGAGAAACGCAACCGGCTGCTGATCTCTCTGGCCCACGAGGTCAAACGCGCCGACCTGGAGAAGGCCGCGAGTGTATTCGGCTACGTGGACCTGTACCGCTTCCACGCCGCCGAGATCAACACCGACACCCTGGAAACCTGGGACCTGCTGCGCAAGGCCAAAGAAGGGGGACTGATCCGCGCCATCGGCATCGCGACTCACATTGAGCGCACCATGACGCGCGCCCTCGACGAACTGGAAGGACTGGACTACATCCTCTTCCCCTACAACTTCATCCACGCCCGGGCCGACTACGGCGAGTTCCTGCCCAAGGCCACGGCCAAGGGCATCGGCCTGATCGCCATGAAGCCGCTTGCTTCCGGCTCGATCATGCGGCTGGACCCGCAGGCGCGGGCGGGAGCGGCACCGGAGTTCGAGGCCCTGCAACTCTGGCAGCGGCGGAACCGCCCGATTCTGCCGGCGGCCGTGGCGGAGCTGACCAAAAGCCTGGACCGCCTCCCCGACGAGACCCTCTGCATGGCAGCCATGCGGTTCGTCTACGCCAAGCCGTTCCTGGCGACCGCCATGACGGGCATCTTCGAGGAGCGGCTGCTGGACGACAACTTGCAGGCCCTCGCCCGGTACCGCGAATCGCGGCTGGAAGAGCGCTCCGCTCTGGACGCCGCGCGGCGGGTGGCGGAGACGGTTGGTCCCGCCTGGCTTCCGCCC
>CAYOTD010000766.1:0-2642 GCA_964406685.1 uncultured Solibacteraceae bacterium
CGGCCGGCAACACCTCCAGCCGGTGTCACGAAGCTAATTTGCACAGGAGTGGTTCAGATTCGAGGCAATCCGCAGGTTCTGGGGTTGGCCGATCAGTTGCCCAGCGAGAGCCATCGGGAAGGAGGTCTCGCCCGTGCAGTCGTTGCGGACGGTCCAGTTGACTGGCTGGCTTCCGTCGTGGTCGATGCGGCTCGCAAAACCCTCCAGCAGACCCTCCGTGCCGTCGCCCACCGGCCAATCGGCCTCGGGCCGCCTTCCGACGCCGTCGTTCGCCTTCACCGCCCGTTCAACCACGGCTTTCCAGGCCGGATGGATGAGGAGCCGGGCCTGGTGATATGCGGCGATGCCGCGCCGGAAAGCCCGGCGTTCCGCGTCGGGAGGCAGCGGGTCGTTACGCCCATGGGTGGGCCGCACGGCCGGAGACCATTTCAGTCCAGGTATGCTCCGATCCGGACAGAGCCACGTCAATACGTATTTCCAGACGGCCGCCCAGGCATCGGTAGGCATGTAACGGCCGGTCACGAAGTGGCTCAGCTTCGTCGTCGCGACCAGGACTCCGTTGTGTTCGAACAGGATCGGATAGACGTTGCTATCCGGAATCCCATAGTCGGCGCGATCAAAACCGGCCACGCGGGCCATGACGATAGCGGCGTTACCGGCGGTCACAGGGACGAACCGGCAACCGTGGATCGCCAGGATGCGCAGCCGCTCCAACGCCGGCCCGAAAGCGTGCGATGCCACCACCGCCCGTTCGTGCTTGATGGCTCGGGGGGCTCCCGTGGCCAGTCCAGGAAGCCCCGAAGGATACTCAATGTAGAGGCGCAACTCTTTCTTCGACGCCCGTTCGAGAAGCTCCGGCGTTACGGTCGTCGTGACCGAGGGATAGCCATCCGCCAGAATCAGCACGGCTCCGCCGGGCGGCGCCGCCGCGATCGCCCTGGTTGCGGAATCGTAGCGCGGATAGCGGCGGCCGTCCGCGGACATCACGCGATAGAGATCGTTCCCGGCCGAACTGCAAAACACCAATGGAAGAGACGCGGCTGCCGTGGCTGCCGGTGTCCCAAATCCGGTCACAACGGCCATGAAGCTCGCCCATAAGACGAACCGATGGCGATTGAACGAAAGCATGTTACCCCTCATTCTCGATTGCGGACTATCCGGCCCACTCCAACCCGAAAAGCTCGGCGGCGCGCAACTGGAAGTGAACGGTGACCCGCCCTTTCTTTAGCGGCCCCATCGCGGATTGCCCCTTCCAGCGCACCACGTGACTGAGATTGTCGCCCTTGATGGGTTCGCAGTCGGCGACCGATCTCCCGGCGCAGTCCAGCAGCCCGACTCTGACGTAGCCGCCCAGCCGTGTCCGCGCGTTGATTCTCAGTTCCTGACCGGCAGGCGTCAGCGGCAGCGTGAAGAACTCGCCGTCCCCGGATGCCGTGACCGCGCAGAGCCTCCCCTTGGGCCACCATGCCCAAGCCTGCCGGGTGGACTCCAGCACCCCCTTCCACCTCGGATACTTGTGCGGATAGGAAGTGCCCTGGTACACGAACCCGATGCGGTCCTTGCCGAGCGGTACCAGATCCTTGCCGCTGGTGATGAACTCGCTGTCCCACTCGCCGGGCGCGCCCGGAGACAGCACGGGGCCACCGGGCACGCGGTCCCAACAGATGCCATCCACGCTGGAGGAGAGGTACACGTCCGAGGTTTCCGTACACCTGTGGTAAACCATCGGGAACATCAGGTGATAGCCGGGGATGCCTGGATACTCGGTCTTGCCGTTCAGATAGACATCATCGGAAAGCGCGTCCTCCAGGCTGGGCCAGACCACTTGCTGGATGGAGCCCCAGTGCCGGAAGTCGTCCGATTCCGCACGGCCCACGCCGCGGCGGTCCCGGGGCCAGAGGCGGACATACATGACGTACTTGCCCAGGTACGAGTCGTAGGAAACCTCGGTGTCCGTGTCGCTCCAGTGCAACATCAGGGGCTTAGAAAGGGGCTTCCAGTCATCTCCGTCGGGAGAGGTCAAACCGTAGAGGCAGCCGGCGTTGGTGGGAGTGACCCGCCCGTCGCGATACCGTGGATGAAGGCTCCCATAGTAGTTGTCCCACAACGCCTTCATCTGCCCTTTGGGTGGAAAGGCCTGATAGACGGCCTTGTACCGCTCCTCGGGCGGCGCTTCCCTGTCGATGAAGAACACGCCCGTGTCGAACCCGGTCTGTCCGCGAATATCCAGACGCGTCCTGGAAGTCTCTTTCCATTCCCAACCGTCTTTCGATTCCCGGCAACGTATCTCGACCGCCGGGGATGGAAGTGTTGTGGCGCGATCGTGGCCCGCCGGGTATCGCGGCACGAGTTGCCAACAACGGTACACCCCATCGTCAAGAACGATCTTGGGGTAGAACAGGACTCCGTCATGTGAGCGCCCGAGGGGACCTTGCCCATCCGCGAATGGCGGGCTCTTGCTAGCTCGCTGCGCCACCAGCCGCACGCCGCGCGGGAGCATTCCGCGGGAGCCGTTCGGGTCACCCGATGGATACACCTGCACACGTGGTTCTGGCGGATTGGTGACATCCACGCGTTTTCCATCCGAGGCGTACCAGCCGATGGTACCTGGGGATTCCGATGATGTCGATCAGTCATTCCGA
>CAYOTD010000767.1:0-2634 GCA_964406685.1 uncultured Solibacteraceae bacterium
TTGTAGACCATCACGCAATCGACCAGCCCGTCGCGGACATCCTGAAGCAGCTTCTGCAACGCGGGCCGGTCCATGTTCGCGCCCGTGAAGCCGCCGTCGTCGTAGTGCTCCTCCAGCGCCACCCAACCCTCGCCGCGCTGGCTGCGGATGAAGGCCTCGGCCGCGTCGCGCTGCGCGTCGAGCGTGTTGAACTCCTGCTCCAGGCCCTCTTCGGTCGATTTCCGCGTGTAAATGGCGCAGCGGACCGTCGACCGGCGCGGCGTGGTGACGTTCCCGTTAGCTGCGGCCATTCTTCTTCTCCGTCAGGCCAAAGAACAGCAGGCCATTCCACTTGGTGCCGGTGATCTCTTGGGCAATCGCACTGAGCGACTTGAACTGCCGGTCGTCGTACGAAAAGCGCCCGTCATCGAGGACCTGTACGACGTGCGTCCTGCCCTTGTAGTGCTTCATGATCCAGCCGCCGGGCATGGGCAGCCGCGGATCGTGATCGGGCTCAATCGTCGCAACAGCGGTCTGTTCAGGCGGGAGACCAGCGCGGCGCTTGCTGGCGTTGGTGATCACGCGGTTCCGCAGCGGGGAGTTCCGCGCGATGCCGCGCGCCAGTTCGCGGACTTGGTCGGGCTGCCAGCCTTCTTCGTCGGCCTGCACTCGCCAGGCGATCTTGCGGAACAGGAACTGCCGGTGCGCGCTCACCGGCCCCTTGCCGAAGACCTTGAGATGCTCTTCGCGCAACGCCGGCACGTTCATCGCGGCGAGCGCGGCGATCCGCTCCCGGAGCGTTCTCTTCATGAGTCAACCTCACTGACATGAAGGCTCTCCGGGCGCGGGTTATCAAGTTCTCCGTTGACGGATTCGGGCGCATCTTTGTTGGTGGTTTCGATGCGCCGGGCGCGCCGGTAGCGCACGTAAGTGGTTGATAGAAGCGCCGCGATGTCGGCCAGCGCCGCGTCGGTGATTCGGTCGCGGAAGTCCATGGGTGTGCCGTTCCTCGGGGTACGGCACCCACAACGGCTTCCGCTTCGCGGCCACGCGCGCTGTCCGGTGCTCTGTCAATAAATACTCACGCGAGTTCGAAAGTGTCCAACCGGGCTACGCGCCGAAACCCTCCTGGCGGACGGAACGTCAGTCGTGCATTGGATTGTCTTCCGACCGCCATGAAAGCGCACCTGAACCTTCCGACAACATTCCGAACAAACCTTTCGTTCTGGCTCCCGATGCTGGCTGTCTCGCTACTGGCGCCGCCGCCATCCACATTTGCCCAGCGAGTCTCATTTGGCATCGTTGCTGGAGGCTATGCGAACAAGGACTTCATCTCCCATTACATTCCGACCCCAGGATTTCTCCCATCGATTGCCATCTCCGATGCCGGGGGATACCTGATTGGTCCGACTGCTGAAGTGCGGATTCACCGAGGTTTCTCCTTTGCTGCCGACGCTCTCTACAAGCCCCTGCATTACGAGATGTCGGCGACGTTCTACCCCGACGGGAGCATTGGATATGCTCCGGCGACTGTTGTCACCTGGCAATTCCCCCTCCTCGCTCGATACCGCTTTGCTACCGGCGCCATTCGCCCCTTCCTGGAGGGTGGCCCATCTTTTCGCACGGCAGGTAACCTGAACGCTACCAATCCGTCGAATCGCGGGTTGAGCCTCGGTATGGGACTTGAAGCTAAATGGGGCGCGACCAGCATCGCCCCAAGCGCGAGATACACCCGCTGGGCAAAGGATCGCTACCCGTGGTCCCATGATGTTCAGACAAAACCTGATCAGCTTGAGTTCATGATCCGGCTCACCTGGGGGTTCGGTAAGTGATCGCGGAGCACTCCTGGCCCCACCGGTTCCTACCGCTGCGGGCGATCGGCTTGAAGTTCGAAATCTCCAACTGGCCTACGCTCTCAACCAGCCTGTCAACAAACGCGGACCTGTCAACGGAGAAAACGGAGAGTTTGGAGGCTTGAGAGAGGCAAACGAACCGAACCATGGCGGTTGAGCGCGTGGCCCGGTTAGAGGCGTTTCCAACCGGAGAACCGCGCCGAAACGCAAGTTCACGCGAATGTTTGCGATAGCGAGTGTCCGCAGACGGCGATGGCGTCAAGCAAAACGGGGTGGCGGGGAGTTACGGATTTTGGATGTGGCTCCCCGGCATGGATTCGAACCACGATTCTCGGCTCCAAAGGCCGCTGTCCTACCATTAGACGACCGGGGAGTGGATTCTCGGGCCAAATGAGCGCCTCTCCTCAGTTTAGCGGGGAGGTGCGGAACGACGCAACGACGTGGGTGCGCGACGCAGAAACCGCGTGGTAGCTTCCAGTCGGTGTTGTGAGGTCTGTCTCGAAGTACGGAATCCGTCCAATATGCCTCGGGGGGCACCTCAAAACTTCTACTGTCCAAGACCCTCTGACAGCGCGTCGGTGCTTCATGAAAACACGGGACATAGGTCGAACGTGACGGAGAATCCGCCGAAGTGGTTGGGGTGAGCACCCGCGTCGGGTGTTCAGGCTGCTGTCCAAGACGTTCGGGTTCTGTTCGTGTATTTTGCCCTCTGTTTCGCAGTTGTCTTGCCCTCGTCCTCGCCTGCTGTTGTTTTATCCGTTTTCTTGTTGTGCTATGACAGCAAGAGGGAGGTCAGCCCCAA
>CAYOTD010000768.1:0-2615 GCA_964406685.1 uncultured Solibacteraceae bacterium
CAGCTGGAGGGGATTCCGCCGCAGCTCAAGACACTCATCCTGCGCATCCCGGCCGCCTGCGGGGTCAGGCCCGGGGGGGCGCTTCTGCTGATCCTTCGCCTCTTCGGCCAGTTCGACGCCGAGCGTGGCTTCTTCTTCGAAGCTCAACTGGCTGGTACTGGCGCCGAAGGCGCGCGCCAGATCCGTGGCCAGCTTCACATCCAGGTTCTGGTTGATGGTGGCGAAGATCTTCCGTTCGACCAGCTTCTTGATCACCAGGTTGGCCTTGATGCCGAGCTTCTCGGAAAGCTCCTTCACGGTGATGCCTTCGGCGACGGTGATGTCCTTGTTGACGGCCAGCAACGCCTCGCTGTGCCGGGACTTCCGCGGTCCGTGCAGGGCTTTCTCTTCCTGTTCCAGCTCGCGCGCGCGTTCGGCGGCCGCGCGGCGCTTGCCGGCGTCGCCCCTGCGGTCGGTGACGGGAGCCGGCGGCACAACGGCCACCGGGGTGGTGGGATGCATGGCGCGCCCGCGGCGCAGGCCCGCCGGTCCGCCGCCGGGACCGCCGGTCCGCTGCATCAGCGGCTGGCCGGGACGAATCGGTCCGCGATAAATGGGCTGGCCGGGTGTCGGCGCGGCGGGCCGCTGCTGCGGCATGCCGGGGCGAGGCGAAGCGGGTTGGGCGGGAACGGCCTTGGCCTGGGCGAGTTTCTCCACCATGTCGGGCCGCGGAGGCACGATGGGCCGCGCCGCGGGCTGGCCCACAAGCACGGCCGGGCGCGCCCCGGCGTCTCTCCTTGGCGCCGGCGCCGCCTGGGGCGGCGGGGCGGGTCTGGCCGGGACGGTTCGCGGCGCCGGATGCGCGGGCTGCCGGGGAGCGGCGGGATGTGGACCGCGCGGTTCCGCCACGCCGGGAAACGCCTGGCGGGGACCGGAGAGGATCTGGCCGGGCTTGGGAGCCGGCAGCGGCTTGGCGGGCAGCACCGCGCCCTTTGCCGCCGCAACGGGCGGCGGGGGCTCCACCACCGGCGCCGGGGGCGGCGATGGCAGAACGGGAGACGGCTGCGGTCCGGCCACGGCGGGCCGGACACCGATGGCCAGCGGCGGCCGCAGGGGCTGCGGAGAGGGCCGGACACCGGGCATCTCCAGGGAAACAGCGGCGGGAACCTCGCCCTCCTCGCCCGTCAAGGGAGAAGGAGCGGGGCTCTCGGCGGCCTCGACGGCCTCGAGTTCCTCGGCCGCTTTCTCACCGAGCCGTTCCTCGGGCAGTCCCGCCTCTTCCGGCGCTTCTTCCGTCGGACCTGCGGCTGGACGCGAGACCTCGAAGCCGAAGTGCCGGCGCACGAGATCGGCCACGTCGTCGTCCAACGAGCTGGAGTGCGTCTTCTTGTCGTGGACGCCCAACTCCGGCAGCAGCTCGAGAATCTTCGCAGGCTTGACCTCGAGCTCGCGGGCCAGTTCGTTGATGCGAATCTTGCTCATAGTCAGTTCTGCATCATGCCCTGCGCACAATGCGTATTCCGGAGGAGAATGCGAGGTGGCGGCGCTACTTCCACACTACAACTTCCCGCCCGCTCCGTTCGTAAGCTCCCGATCTTCAGGCTGAGTCCTTTATCGTATCAGATTCGATCACACCGGCATCGGAATCGCCGGACTCAACTTCCGGTTGTGCGCTCTCGACCTCCGCCGGCGGCGTTTCCGCGGCGGCCACGGATTCCGGCATCTCTTCGGGCGGTAGAGCCGGCGCCTCGGCGAAGGTCTCCGCCGCCCCTTCCACGGCGCTTTCGAACTGGCCGTAGTAGGCGTTAACCGCCACCTGAATCTTTTCCACCAACTCGGGTTCAATCCCCGGGAGTGCTTCCAACTCCTCCGGGGTCATCGAGCCGAGGCGTTCCACGGTGCCGATCCCGGACTCGATCAGGGCTTCGACGATCTTGTCGGTGAGCCCGTGATCGATCAGGACGGAGACCGGGGCGCCCGGCACCACCAGCGCCATGGCCGATTCGACTTCCTGGCGCTTTTCTTCTTCGCTCTTGATGTCGACTTTCCAGCCCAGCAGCTTGGCCGCCAGGCGAACGTTCTGGCCCTTCTTGCCGATGGCAAGAGACAACTGGGAGTCGTCGACGATCACTTCCATGTGCTTGTCGGCCGGGTCCAGAATGCTCACGCGGCTGATCTTGGCGGGGCTGAGGGCGTGGGTGGCGAAGGTCACCGGGTCCTCGGAGAATTCGATGATGTCGATCTTCTCCCCGCGCAGCTCGCGGATGATGGACTGCACGCGCATGCCCTTCATGCCGACGCAGGCGCCCACGCTGTCCACGTCGCGGTCGCGGCTCTGCACGGCGATCTTGGTCCGCTCGCCGGCTTCGCGCGCGCAGGCCTTGATCACCACGGTGTTGTCGTAGATTTCGGGGACTTCCTGCTCGAAGAGGCGCTGCACGAATTCCGGTGCGGCGCGGGAGAGGATGACGCCGGCGTTCTTGCCCGTCTTCTCGACGCTGCGAATGACGCAGCGGATGCGCTCGCCGACGCTGAAGCTCTCCAGCTTGGACTGCTCCTTCTTGAGCAGACGGGCTTCGGTCTTGCCCATGTCGACCACCAGGTCCTGGCCCTCGATACGCTTGATGACGCAGTTG
>CAYOTD010000769.1:0-2611 GCA_964406685.1 uncultured Solibacteraceae bacterium
CACGAATTGTCCGACGAAGTGGATGCCGCCCTGGGCCACCCCCAGCGCGACCCGGTGCTCGTAGTCCTGCCGGCCGCCCAGGATCACGCTCAGCCGGCTGAACGGCCCCAGTTTCCCCAGCGACTCGAGGGTGAGTTTGGACTCGAGCAGCTTGCCGACGCGGCCCGGGTTGGAGGAAGCGACCACCAGGAGCATCTCGTCGGCCACCGAGATCTCGACGATGGAACGGGTCTGCGCCAGCGTCGCCGCCAGCAGGGCCGAGAAATCGGTGTCGCTTTCCAGACCCCGCCGCCAGCCGAGCTTGATGTCGCCCAGGGATCCGCCCGAGGAGGGCAGCCGGGCGGCCAGGTTCTCCGTGCGCAGCACCACCTGCGTCTTGACGAGCTGGGCGGTGGCGGCGGAGCGCTCCGAGGCGTGGGCCAGCAGCGTGCTCACCAGGCTGTTCAACTGGAGGATCGACAGCACGATCACAACCACCGACACCGTGCCGGTGATCAGGACCAGCAGCCTCGCTCGTATGGACATGGCGGCGGCCTAGTTCCCCGCCTCCGCGGCGCCGTATTCCCGGAGCTTGTTGAACAGGGTCTTGGGGCTGACTCCCAGGATCGCCGCGGCGCGGGTCTTGTTGTTGCCGGTTTGCCGGAGGGTCATCTCGATCAGTTCCCGCTCGGCCTTTTCCAGCGTGGTGCCCACCGGCAGCACCACTCCGCCGGAAGCGCCCGCGGGCTGCTCGGCGCGCGGCGGCGCCGACGAGCCCACCCGCGGAAAGTGGGCCGGCGCGGCGACGCCCTGCCCCACCAGGATCACGGCGTGTTCCAACACGTTGCGCAGTTCGCGCACGTTGCCCGGCCAGTCGTGCCGGGACAGCATCTCCAGCGCTTCGCTTTCGATCCCGGTCACCCGGCAGCCGTGACGCTCGTTGAGCGTGGCGAGCAGGGCCGAGCACAGCGCCGGGAGATCCTGCTTGCGCTCCCTCAGCGGCGGCAGGTTGACGCGGAAGACGTTCAGGCGGAAAAACAGGTCTTCGCGAAACTTGCCCTCGCGCGTCATCTCCTCGAGCTGGCGGTTGGTGGAGGCCAGCACGCGCACGTCGACCTCGATCTCCTTCGCCCCCCCGATGCGGCGCACCTTCTTGTCCTCGAGCACGCGCAGCAGCTTGGCCTGGGTCAGCGGCGGCATGTCGCCGATCTCGTCCAGCAGGATGGTTCCGCCGTGCGCCAGCTCGAAGCAGCCGCGCCGCCGCTCGATGGCGCCCGTGAAGGCGCCCTTCTCGTGTCCGAACAGCTCGCTCTCGATCAGCGTTTCGGGCATCGAGGCGCAGTTGACGGCCAGGAACGGTCCCTCGCGGCGCGGGCTGAGGCTGTGAATGGCGCGCGCGGCGAGTTCTTTTCCCGTTCCGCTTTCCCCCGTGATTAGCACCGTGGCTCGCGTGGGAGCCACCTGCCGGATGAGGGAGAACGCGCTCTGCATGGCGGGCGAGGACCCGACCAGGTCGCCCAGGATCCCCTGCCCGGCCAGTTGGCGCTCCAGCCCTTCCTTGTACGTCTCCAGCCGCCGCTGCTCGGCGGCGCGCGCCAGCAGCAACCGCAGCGCGCGCGGCTCCAGCGGCTTCTCCAGGAACCAGAACGCCCCCAGCTCGTGCGTGGTCTCCAGCGCGGTCTCGATGTTGCCGAAGGCGGTGAGCACGATGGCCAGCGGGCGGTTGGGCTGTTCGCGCAGGCGGCGCAGCAGTTCCTTGCCGTCCAGCACCGGCATCATCAGGTCGGTGATCACCACCCCGGCGTCGAAATCGCGCAGCCGGTCGAGGGCCTCCTGCCCGTTGGACGCCGTCTCCACGCGGTAGCCCCAGCTCTCCAGCATGCTCGCCAGGGCGCTCCGCTGGTTTGCCTCGTCATCCACCACCAGCACCGGAAACGGGTTTGGCCCCACAAACCCATTCTAGACGGAGCCGGCGGCTCTCAGCGCGCCACTACCATGTCGTGAATCGTGATCCCGGCCAGCGCCAGAGTCAGCCCGATCATCACCGCCACCGCCACCCAGGCGACGATGTTGTAGCCGCGCGAGTTGGTCCATTCCTTCATCAGCCCCGGCCGGTTCACCAGCAGCACCATGAAGATCAGCACGAAGGGCAGCAGCACGCCGTTGATGACCTGCGAGAACAGGATCATGTCCACCAGCGGGAAGCCCGGGATCAGGATCACGCCCGCGCCCACCACGATCAGCAGCGTGAACAGCCAGTAGAACACCGGCGCTTCGCCGAAGCGGCGGTTCACGCCCGATTCGAAGCCCAGCCCTTCGCACACGGTGTAGGAAGTGGACAGCGGGAGAATGCAGGCGGCGAAGACCGAGGCGTTCAACAGGCCGGCGGCGAACAGCAGGAAGGCGTATTGGCCGAACGGCTTGAGCCCCAAAGCCGCGTCGGCGGCGTCGCGGATGTCTTTGGGCGAGACCGAATAGATGGCGCCCGCGCAGGCCACGATAATGAAGAACGCGATGATCGTCATCACGATGCAGCCCACGATCACTTCGATCCGCGATTCGTTGTATTCCTTGGCGGTGATGCCCTTCTCCACCACCGCCGCTTGCAGGTAGAACTGCATCCAGGGAGCGA
>CAYOTD010000770.1:0-2607 GCA_964406685.1 uncultured Solibacteraceae bacterium
GAGTAGAGATCGCCGGTGATGGGGTTACGGATGGCGACGCCGAAGTTGCCCTGGCGCTGGTCCATGGTGGCGATGGTGGCGTATTGCAGAGTGCGCTCGACGCGGCGCATGCCTTCGAAGTTGGCGAAGAAGAACATCTTGTCCTTCCTGATGGGGCCGCCGAAGGCAGCGCCGAACTGGTTCTGCACAAAGACGGGCTTGACGCCAGTGGCGGGGCGGAAGAATCCGACCGCGTTGAGCTTGGTGTTGCGCAGGAATTCCCAGACGGAGCCATGGAACTGGTTAGTGCCGCCGCGCACGCTGGCGTTGATAACGGCTCCGCCGGCGCGGCCGTATTCGGCCGAGAAGTTGTTCGTTACAACCTTAAATTCCTCGACCGCGTCCGGGTTCAACTGCACAACCTGGTTGGAGAAGCCCTGGTTCGAGGTGCCGTAGGCGTTGTTGTCGACGCCGTCCACCATGAAGTTGTTCAGCGAGCTGCGCAATCCGTTGACGTTGAACGAGGCATCGCGGGCGGTGATATTGGACTTGCGGACGCCCGGGGAGAGCAGGGTCAGGTCGGCATAGGCGCGGCCGTTCAAGGGCAGGTTCACGATGGCGGCGCGGTTGACCACCTGGCCGCGGTCGCTGGAGTCGGCCTCGAGCAACTCGGCGGCGCCGGTGACCTCGACGCGCTGTGTGACCTCACCGACCTGGAGCGTGAGGTTGACGCGCTGGCGGGCGTTGACGGTCAGGGTGAAGGCGTCGGAGGCGGCCTGACGGAAGCCCTGCGCCTCGGCGGTGACACGATACTCGCCGATGCGCTGATTCAGGAACAGGTAGTTCCCGTTGGCGTCGGTGGCGGTGTTTTGTTTCACGCCGGTGCGGGTGTTTTCGAGCGTGATCCGGGCGCCCGTCACAACCGCATCGGTGGAATTCGTGATCGTTCCCAGCACGGTCGCGGTGTCGTACTGGCAGAAACAGATAGAAGCAAACAACAACCCAATCCAAAGGAATCGAAGCATGGCCTATTGTAGCTCGGGGATGCTTACAGGATTGTGAAAACACGGCGGCGGCGGGACCAAGCCCGGCGGCGTGTACCCAGCATGGGCGGAGTCCATTTGGATGAAAGGAGCCAAACGGAACTGCGGTGAAACGCAACCAGGGGGCGGAGGAGGAAGCGGGAAAGCGCATCTCCGGTGGTGTGGGAGGGTGACGGGGCCGATTGAAAGCCTGACCCTACGCCGGCGCTACGCCCAGTGGGGGAGGTCGCGTTGGAGGGCGGCGGCGCGGCGGAAGCCGCGGGCGCGTTCGGGGTCCATCGAGGGGTTGCGGAACTTCGAGCCCATCAGGTCCACCATGTTCTCGAAGCACCTGGTGTTGCGGATCTGGCCGGCGAAGCGCTCGCTGCCGGGGCCGAGGGCGGAGAGCAGCACGTAGTCCGAAGTGTGACCCGTGCTGACCCAGCCGATGCCGTTGTGATTGCCCACCGCCTGGCCCAGGATGCCAACCGTCTTGTCGAGCTGCGCATTGAGGCTCAGTTTCTTTCCCCCTGAGACGGAGGAATGAACCGCGGCAGCCTCGTCCGCAGTGAGTTCGATGCCGAGAGCGTCGCGGGTGAGATCGCGGAGCGTGGCCAGATCCACCTTCTGCTTGCCGCCGAACCTGGGGATCAACTCGGCGAAAGAGCACTTCGCCTTCGCCAGGACGGCCAGACCGTCGGATGCGCCGCCCAACTCGGCCCACTTGCCGCCCAGGCCGGGATTGGCGTTGCCGTGATCGGCGGTGATCACCACGAGGGTTTCCGGGTTGCGTTCGGCGAACCTAAGGACCACTTCGATGGCGTCGTCGAAGGCCAACTGCTCCCACATCTGAGCGGCGGCGTCGTTGTTGTGTGCGGCGTGATCCACGCGGCCGCCTTCCACCTGAAGCAGGAAGCCGCGGGGGGAGGATGCCAGAACGTCCAGCGCCTTGGCCGTCATTTCGGCGAGGGTGGGCACGGTTTCCTGAAGCTCCGGGCTGTGGTTGCGGTCCAGGGTGTAGGGGATCATCCCCTTGGAGAACAGTCCCAGCAACCGGGCCTGCGGTTGAGGCTGGAATGAGTTCAACTCCGGGCGGGAGTTGACGCAGGAGAAGCCCGCCTGCCGGTAGCGCGCGACCAGATCCGTCTTGTCCTTCCGTGTGGCGGCCTCATAAAACTGGAGACCGCCTCCGAGAACGACGTCGACCTGATCGACATACTGGACGGCGATTTCGTCTTCCGAGCCCCGGCTCTTCTGGACCGCGGCAAAGCCGGCGGGGGTGGCGTGAGTCACGGTGGTGGTGGTGACCAGTCCCACGCGCCGGCGGGTGTCGCGGGCGATGGCGGCGATGGGCGTCAGCCTGGTGCCGTCGGGAAGCATGTTGAGCCAGCCGTTGAAGATGCGCGAGCCGGAGCCCCAACTGGAGGAAGCCGCCGAGGAGTCCGTCACCACGGAGTTGAGCGAGGCCATGTCCACTAGCGCCCGCGCCGCCTCCGGCCGCTCGATCAGCGCGCGCCACAGCAGGCCCTTGCCGCGCACCAGACGCGAGAAGTGCTCGGCCATCGGCAGCACGTTGTAGCGTTCCACGAACACCCACTGATGGATG
>CAYOTD010000771.1:0-2604 GCA_964406685.1 uncultured Solibacteraceae bacterium
ATCGGTCGTCGACGGCGCGCACCAGTTCGCCAACCTCTCCATAACGGGTGTAGAGCCCCGGCACCTGGTCCCACATGGCCGTCGCGCGCCATTCCGCGTAGTCGTACCACTCGGGTTGTTCTCGCCGCGGATCGACGATCGCGCGCGAGAAGCCGCGCAATCGCAGATCGGCAGCGGCGGCGTCGAGCGCGGTCAGCCGCGCCTCGGGCGGCGCGGTCCGCTCGCTGAGGAAGATCTGATCCCAATAGAGACAGGTGTTGGTCACGATGCGGACCGCACGAGCCGCGCCAATGAACTTGCCCGTCAGGTCCACCGCGATCGTCTTGGGTCCGCCCGAAGGCATTCCCATGTCCTCGATCACGGTGCGCCACCGGCCGGCGTCGTCGCGCACCTGCAAGTACGGCAGCACCAGCCCCGTGCCCCCCTGCGAGGCGGCCAGGAATGTGCTGCCGTCGGCCCAGTCGACCCATCCGTTCAAGATCAGGACCGCGCGGTTGTGGCGTGCCGCGTCCGCCGGGAATTCGAGCTCGAGCGCGTGCATCTCGGCCACACCGCGCGGGTCGCGCCGGAAACCGGCCGCGTAGGCGCGGTCCCGGGCAATGAGCGCCTCACGCACGCCGGGCGCTGCCACAGGGTAGATGCGCCGCTCCACGCCGAACAGGCGGAACTCGGGGAAGGGCGGGCTCTTGAACTTGTCGTTGGTGAAGACCTCGACCTCTGCCGGGTGATCCACCGCAATTAATCGTGCCTGGTCGAGATAGGTGACCTCGTGCAACTCCTCGGCGATGCGGATCTCGTACCACCCATCGCGCGCCGCGAGGGCGCCCGCCGGAATCTGCAAGTACTCGTCGCTATCCACGGGAAACGTGCCGCCGTCGCCCGCGCTTGCCCCCAGCGGCGCCACGCCCAGCACATCGGCAATGAACTCGAAGCGCCGGCCGTTCCAGGCGAACACCATCGGGCACGAGCCCGACATGCGGGGCGCTTCCTTGAACGCCGCTAACCGCGACGCGGCCTGATCGGTCTCATTCTGGATCAGACCGTTCGGCCAGGTGATGCGCACGGTGTCCACCTGCTCCACCGGACCCAGACCGAACAGCAGCGGCACGCCTTGATAGATGCGCTTCTGATAGCGCCGGCCCGCTTTCACCTCGACCTCGGCGCCTGCGGCGGCCTTCAGGTTCTTGATCCCATCGAGGACCACGCACAGCCCGCGGTTCTTCGTCGCGGCGCGGTTCGCCAGCAGACGGAGTGAGCCGTCCGCGGCCACCGCGGCCAGCTCCGCGCGCCCGTCACCGTCGAAATCGGCCTCGGCCCAGGCCACCGCCGCGGGCAGCGGCGCCTTCGCCGGGCGGAATCGTCCCAGCCCCTCGTTGCGGAACATCGCGCCGCCCGCGACAAGGTCCGCGAACCCGCGATTGTCGAGGTCGGCGAATTCGATGGCCGATCCGGCGGCGCCCGGCACCCTTACCGGTTCGAACCCTCTCTCGCCGTTCATCGCCAGTGCCACACCGGTGGGCGAGGCGAAGGCCACGTCGAGCCTGCCGTCGTTGTCGATATCGACCGCGCGGAGCGAGCGCGCACCCGCCGGCATCGAAGGCAGCGGCACTGCTTCGAACTGGCCACGCAGGCGGTCGCGGTAAAGCACGCCGGCGCGGTCCGCATAGGCCACGGCCAGGTTGATGCCCTTGGTGTCCGGTTCCAGGCGAAACGCAACGGCGCCGGTGGCGCGGCCGGGGACGAAGGGAAAGTGCGCCGAGTAGTCGCGGAACTGGAGCGAGCCCTCGTTGCGCGCGAGCCCGGATTTGCCGCCCAGCAGCACGAGGTCGAGATCGTAGTCGTGGTCGAAGTCCAGCCACAGGGCCGCATCGTATCGCCCGGCGGGCAGCGCCGGGCGCACGGGTTCGAACCGGCCTTTCGCGTTACGGTAGAGCGCCGGCCCTGCG
This sequence comes from uncultured Solibacteraceae bacterium, assembly GCA_964406685.1. Lineage (GTDB taxonomy): Bacteria > Acidobacteriota > Terriglobia > Bryobacterales > Bryobacteraceae > JACQZT01. The sequence continues at coordinate 1,947 of CAYOTD010000771.1, forward strand.
CCGGTCACGATGCAGAGGTCGGCCAAGCCATCGTTGTCGAAGTCGCCCTGGGCGGCGGCAGTCACGTCCTTCAGCGCTTCCAGCCCCGTCGCTTCCACCACGCGGCTGCCGCGCCGGTAGAGCCGCACTCCGTCACGCGACCACACGAGCAGGTCGGCGGCGCTCTCGCCGAAGGCGTCGATCACCGCCAGCCCCGCCGTCCTGGGGTCCGCCGAGCCGGCGAGTTTCTGATCCTGGATTTTCAACTCCGCCGGCGCGGCGGCCGCGGCGGGCAGGGCCTGGATCGGATCATAGAGCTCGGCGTAGAAGCACCACTCCATGTCTTCGGAATCGCCGGCGGCTTCCAGCGCCTTCTTCGAGGCCTGGAACGCGGCCAACGCCTTCTCGATCTTCGCTTCGTCGCCCTGGAGCCGGTAGTAGTTGTAGATCTGAAACCGCGGCGCGACCAGGTGCGGGTTGAGCCGCGCGGCGGTTTTGAACTGTTTCAGCGCCTCTTCGCGGCGCTCGGCCAGGTTGTACAGCAGGCCCAGATTGTACTGGGTTACAGGCTCATCGGGCACCAGCCGCGCCATGCCCTCGAACTGGCGAATGGCGTCGTCGTACTGGCCCAGGCGCTTGTGAGCCACGCCCAGGTAGAACCAGGTGTGGGGGAGCTTCG
>CAYOTD010000772.1:0-2604 GCA_964406685.1 uncultured Solibacteraceae bacterium
CGGGCTGCAACATCAGCGTCGTGCTCATCGACACCGAGGCGCACAAGGCGCTCGATGTCTTCTACGTCACGCGCGAGGGCCGGAAACTGAGCGAGGCGGAACAGGCCGGGCTGCGCGAGCAACTCGCCGAAGTCTGCTAAGGTGGGATTTAAGGGCGCTTTATGTGTCTGGCAATCCCGGGCAGAGTCCTGGAAACCGAGCAGGAGGGCGAGAGCCGGCTGGGCCGCGTCGATTTCGGAGGCACCTCGCGCAAGGTGTCGCTCGACCTGGTGCCCGAAGCGGAGGTGGGCGATTATGTGATCGTCCACGTGGGCTTCGCCATCAGCAAGGTGGACGAGCAGGAAGCGCAGCGCACACTCGAATTGCTGGAGCAGATGGGAGCACTTCAGGCCGAAGAAGGGGCGGAGGCGCCGGGAGCCTGACGTGCACGAACTGGGGATCGCGCAGTCGGTGCTGGACGCCGCCGCGAAGGAGCTGGACGGCCGGCCCGGCGCGCTGTTGCGAAAGGTAGGATTGCGCATCGGAGAGTTGGCGGGCGTGGACGCCGAGGCGCTCCGCTTCTCCTGGGAGTGCCTGACCCGCGAGACCGCCTTCGAGGGCGTCCTGCTGGAGATCGAGAACCTGGCCTGGCAGCGCCGCTGCCCGCTCTGCGGCACGGTCTTCGCGGTATTCAATTTCCAGACGCTGTGTCCCCAATGCGGAACCGAGGAGACGGTCCACGAAGCCGGCGATGAGCTGGACGTCGCCTACCTGGAACTGGAGACGCCATGAAACAGGTGCCCGTAGAACGCAAGGTGCTCAGTGAAAACGACCGCATCGCGGCGGCGCTCCGGGAGGAGTTCCACCGGCGCGGGATTTTCTGCCTCAACCTGATCAGCTCGCCCGGCGCCGGCAAGACGGCGTTGCTCGAAAAGACGCTGGAGAGCTTCGTGCCCGGGGAGCGCGTGGCCGTGCTCACCGGTGACGTCCAGACCGACAACGACGCCCGCCGCCTTGCCCGTTACGGATTCCCCGTGCAGCAGATCACCACCTCCGGCGCCTGCCACCTGGATGCCCGCATGGTGGAGCGGCACCTGGCCAACTGGGACCTGGGATCGATCGACCTGCTGCTGATCGAGAACGTAGGCAACCTGGTGTGCCCCACCAGCTACGACCTGGGCGAGCACGCCAAGATCGTGATCCTCAGCGTGACCGAGGGTGACGACAAGCCGCTGAAGTATCCGGGCATCTTCCACCGCGCGGAGTTGATGGTGCTGAGCAAGATCGACCTGCTGCCCTACGTGCCCTTCGACATCGCCGCGGCGCGCGAGAACGCGCGGCGGGTGAACCCGCGGATCGAGATCGTCGAATTGTCGAGCACGACGGGCGCGGGGCTGGAGTCGTGGCGCGCCTGGCTCGACGCGCGGCGGTTCCGCAAGGCGTAGTTTTACATCTCTTCCATCGATCTTTTGCACCTCCCGCCCCCGGCGCGCTATACAGTATTCTCATGCAGGGGCAAACCGAAACCAACCGCAGACAGTTTCACACCACTATGATCTACAGTCTGTGGGCGCTCATCGCGGGCGCTCTTTCCCTGCCCGCGGCGGTCTATCTCCTCCTGCCGCCACGGGCGCGCAAGGACGAGCAATGGGTCGAGGCGGGCGATGTGACGCGGCTGGCGCCGCGCGCTCCCGAGGAGGTCGTCTTCCGGCGCAACCGCGTCGACGGCTGGAAGGTGTCGAGCGAGAAGACGACGGCCTGGGTGGTCCGGCTGTCCGAGAAGGAGGTGGTGGCGTTCGCCCCCCACTGCACGCATCTCGGCTGCGCTTACCACTGGGACGCCCGCGCCGGCCACTTTCTCTGCCCGTGCCACACTTCGGCTTTCTCCATCGAGGGCAGGGTGCTCACCGGGCCGGCGCCGCGTCCGCTGGACCGCTACCGCTCCAGAGTGGAGGACGGCAAGCTGTTCCTGGGGCCCATCGAGGAGGCCGGCGCATGATCCGCGCGATCGTGGACTGGCTCGAACAGCGCACGGGTATCGAGACCGCCGTCCGCAGCTTCCTCTACGAGGAGGTCCCGGCTTCCAGCGGCTGGCGCCACGTGCTGGGCAGCGTGGCGATCTTCTGTTTCCTGGTGCAGGCCTTCACCGGGATTCTGCTGGCCTTCAACTACGCGCCCACGCCGGGCGAGGCCTACAACAGCCTGCGGTACATCGTCACCGAAGTCACCGGAGGGCGGCTGATTCGCGGGCTGCATCATTGGGGCGCCAGCATGATGGTGGTCGTCGTGGCCCTGCACATGGCGCAGGTGTTCCTCTGGGGCGCGTACAAGAAGCCGCGCGAGGCCACCTGGATCGCGGGGGTCGGCCTGCTGCTGCTCACGCTCGGCTTCGGGTTGACCGGCTACCTGCTCCCCTGGGACAACCGCGCGTATTGGGGCACCGTGGTGGCGACGCGGATCGCCGCCAACTCGCCCGGGATTGGCGCGTACCTCAGCCGGCTGCTGGGCGGAGAGGGCGCCATCGGTGTCGTGACCTTCGCGCGCTTCTTCGCGCTGCACGTGCTGATCCTGCCCCCGCTGACGATGCTGCTGATCGGCGCGCACGTCTACCTGGTGCGCAAGCAC
>CAYOTD010000773.1:0-2601 GCA_964406685.1 uncultured Solibacteraceae bacterium
CTCGACGTACTTGCCCTTCAGCGCCCGCCCCAGCAACCGCACCGAGTTCTGGTCGAACGGTCCCTGGAGAACGAACCGCGCCGCCGCCGGGACCCAGGCCGGGAACTGGCCCGCGCTGATCACCCGCCGGGTCTTGACCTCCAGGTTCTCGTCCAGCACGTAGACCACACCCGCCTGGTCCTCGCGGTGCCAGTTGTAGCGTGTGTGCCAGGTGGCCGCCACGTGACGGTTGGTCAGGATGAAGCCGTCCGGGCTGACCACGAAACCCGAGCCGGTGTGCGAGCCGCCGATGGCTTTGTACTTGCCCTGCCCCTCGTCGGTGGTGAGCATGGGCTCGATATTCGACTCGCCCGGCAGCAGCACGAACACCGGCAGGAACCCGCCCGCCCCCTGGAGAATCGGCACGATCTGCTCGTCCTGGTTCTTCATGGCGTTGGGCTGGTAGACGTGGTTGAGCTGCCGGCCGCTTTCCATGTCGATCAGCTTCCAGCCCACTTCAAAGAAGATCACCGAATCTGTATTGGCCGTCGCGATATCGCTGGGCACCGTGCCCTTGAGCCCGCCCTCTCCCGTGCCGCCCTTCCCGCGCCGGGCGTTCCACACCGCGAAGGCGCCCACGGCCACGGCCAGCACGATAATCACCGAGATGAACAGGAACTTGCGGGTCTGGCTGCGGCTCTGCTCGACCAGCATCCGCTCCACCGTCGCCTTCCCCACCCCGGCCGGCGCCGCCGCGGGCGGTGGCGCGGAAGGCATCCCCAAGGTCCCTTCGCGCGTGGGAGCCACCATCGGCGCGGGCAGGTTGGCCGCCACCCGCGTGGGCCGCGCCCCGGCCGGGCGCGGGTCCACGTCGAACTGGAACTCCGGCCCCCCGGCCCCAAGCTGCACGATGTCGCCCGGCACCAGCTTCACCCCGGAGTAGATCCGCTGGCGGTTGACGAAGGTGCCGTTGCGGCTGTTCAGATCCATCACCGAGCAACTGATCGGATCGGGCGTATCGATGAGGATCTTGGCATGGTGGCGGCTGACCAGATCTTCCCGGTCCGGGTCGTACTTCACGTTGCACGACGGGTCGCGGCCAATCATCAGCTCGCTCAGGCCTTCGATGGGGAACTCTTCGACCTGATTGACCTTGCTGGCGTTCAGGTGCCTGAGAACGACACGCTGCATGGATGTCTCCTCCTCCGCAAACACAGTTTCCGACTAAGGTATCTTATCTAGGACGGAGATTGGAGTCCAGCCACAACCACCGGAGAAGATCATGGATGCCATTGATGCCCTGAAAACCCGCCGCAGCGTTCGTTCCTACCAGCCGCACCCGATCCCGCGGCAAGTACTAGCCGATCTGGTCGATTGCGGCCGGCTGGCCGCCAGCGCCAACAACGTTCAACCCTGGGAATTCGTCGTCGTCACCTCCCGGGAGGGCCTCGAGGCGGTCGCCGGTCTGACCGATCACGGCCGGTTCATCGCCCAGGCGGCGGCCTGCATCGCCGTGCTGTCGCGCGAAGCCAAGTACTACCTGGAGGACGGCAGCGCGGCCACCCAGAACATCCTGCTGGCGGCCCACGCCCACGGCCTCGGCGCCTGCTGGGTGGCCGGCGACAAGAAACCCTACGCCGGCGCCGTCTGCAAGCAGCTTGGCGCTCCCGACGGCCTGCGCCTCATCAGCCTGATCGCCATCGGCTACCCCGCCGAACAACCCACCAAGGAGAAGCGCCCGCTGGAGGACGTGCTGCACTGGGAGAAGTACTAGTGCGGCGCGCCGTTCCCCGCACCCTCGCCGCCGCCGGAATCCTTCTATTGGGCGCGGGCCTCGCCCCGGCCCAGATCCGCTGGACCGTCACCACCCGGCAGGAGGGCTCGGCGCGCCTGGTTTCCGCCACCGCGCGAAACACCGGTTCCGCTCCCGCGCGCCCCGGCCGCTACACGCTCTCCGAACAGGTGATCCCGCTCTCGCCGGACGCCGTAGCCCTCGTCATGACGGGCGGGCAGGACCCTTCCCGCGTCGAGCGGATCCGCGGCGGCAAGCCGCTGATGAGCAAGATCCTCACCCAGCTCTGGGACGGCCGCACGGCCTTCCACGCCGGCTTTGTCACCTTTGACCGCGTTTCCACCGGGCACGAGATCCGCTGGGATGAAGCCCGCCGCGCCGTCGTCGTCACCTCCTATTGCGACTTCGAATCCTGGCTGCTGGCGCCCGGCGCCGAGGTGGCCGCCGAAACCCTCCTCCTCGACACCGGGACCGATCCCTATGCCGCCCTCGATCGGTGGGCCGGCCGCGCCGCCGCGCACTACCGCCCGCCGTTGTGGCCCAAGATTCCCGCCGGATGGGTGGGCTGGTCCTGGGTCGACGGCTTCAACATCGAGCCCTACGAGGATGTCGTCCGCCGCAACGCCCGCGCCATCCGCCAACGCCTTCCCGGCTTCGATATCGAGTACGTCTGGGTCAGCATCGGCAACCTCGAGGAACGCCGCCCCGGCAACTGGCTGCGCTGGAACCGCAAGCTCTTCCCCTCCGGCCACGAAGTCTTCATCCGGGATCTGGCTGGCCTCGGCTTCAAGCTCGGCCTGTGGGCCGGCGCCTACTGGCTCAACGACGGC
>CAYOTD010000774.1:0-2601 GCA_964406685.1 uncultured Solibacteraceae bacterium
CCCCGACCAGGTGGGTGTCAAAAAGTCTCCCGATTGCAGCGTGTAGATGCCGTTGATCTCCCAGCCTCCCACCAGCAGGTTCTGCCACCGGTTCGCCCCGCTCAGGATTCGCTTGCCCTTGCCGAAAGGCAGCTCGTAAGCGGCCGTGGCGTTCCAGCGATGCGTCGGGATGTCGATCCACACCCCGCGTTCCCGCTTCCGGTCGTAGGCATATTCGGGGGATTCGCCCCGGTCCAGGTCGCCGATGTCCCGCGCCAGGGTGTAGTAGGTTTGCAGGAACATCCCGCCCTTGGTGCGCCGCTGCATCTGGAGCGTCAGCGAGTGATACTGGTGGCCGGCGCCGTTGGTGTAGTAGAAGATGTTCGGGTACTTCGGGAACAGCCGCGTCTGCGCCTTGGCGACGAAGGAACGGGTGTCGGCCACCGGCTGGTTCATGTTGTATCCCCACTCCCCCTGCCGCGTGCTGGTTCCGATATAGGAGATGCGGAAGCCCGAGCTCCACCGCTGGTGCTCGATCGTGAGGTTGTGCTGCATGGTGTACGGGGTCCGGACGTGCGGGTTGGTGGCCGATGGAATGCTGATGGTCGTCGGCCCGCCCGTGCCGGCCTCGGGAAACACCCGCGGGAAGATCACCGTCGGTGCGCTCTGCGGATTGGTATAGGACGGCTCGGTGATCGAGTAGGGGCTTCCCCCCGCCGTCGACAGGTTGCGCGGCACCAGGTCGTAGAACATCCCCCACCCGGCGCGCAGCACCGTGCTGGGTCCCACCGGACGCCACGCGATCCCGATCCGCGGCGCGAAGTTGTTGCGGTCCCCGAACAGTAGCGTGCTCTTCGGCAACCCCGCCTGGCTGGCCGAAATCACCTCCACGTAGCCGGTCGGCACCAGCGGGCTGACCATCTTCATGCTGTCGTCCGGCACCACGATCTTGCCCAGCGTGGGCTCGAACATGGCGATCACGTTGCCGTACCAGCCGGGCTCGTATTCGTAACGCACGCCCAGGTTCAGCGTCAGCTTGTTGTTCAACCGGAACTCGTCGGTGATGAACGCCGAGTAGCTGTCGCGCTTGACGTCCTCGTGCGGATTCTCCGGCGCCCGCGCCGCCGTCGACGGGATGCCCAGCAGGAAGTCGGCGTAAGGCTGATTGGTGAACCGGTTGGTGAACGTCACGCTCCCGTACAGGTTCGTTGCCAGGAAGCGGTCCTTGTAGCCGGAGCGGTTGAACTGCCCGCCCACCTTCAACGCGTGGCGGCCGCGGAACCAGCTCAGGTGGTCCTGGAAATACAGGTTCTCGTTGCCCTCGGCGTCCCGGTACTGGTAGGCGTTGCTGATCCCGGTCAGCCCCAGGCCGCTGAAGCCCACGTTGAAGACGCCCGGCAGATCCGGCAGGTTGGGGCTCAGCCCCACCAGGCCCAACTCTTTCACCAGCGCCAGCCCGCTCTCCACCGGGTACCGCGGGTTCACGTTGTAGGCCGAGCCCACGCGGAATTCGTTCACCAGGTTCGGGCGAAGGTTGTGGGTGTAGGAAAACGTGTAGAACCGGGTCTTCCACTTGATGGTGGTGATTTCCCTGCCCCCCAACTGCGAAGTGACCCGGTAGCTGTTGTAACCGTGCCGCACCATGCGCCCGGTCAACTGGATCTTGTCCGAAATCCGGTGGTCGATGCGCTCGGTGAAGTACCACTCTTTCGTGCCCTTCAACGACATCAACTGCTGGAAGTTCCTGGCCGACAACACGTTCGGGTCTCCGAAGTTCGGCAGCGGATAGAACTTCTGCTGGATCTTCAGCGACACGGGATTGAGCCGCGAAGTGGGTATGACGTTGCCGGCGAACGGCGCCCGTCCCGCCATCGGGTCCAGGATCGTGGTCCCGGCCACGCCGGAGAAGTCGCCCGACCGCCACGCCGTCAGCGGCACCGCCGCCGCCAGCGTCGGCGTGCTGGCGCTCGACAGCCCCAGTTCCATACTGGTGAAGAAGAACGTCCTGTTCCGCCCGTCGTAGACGCGCGGCAGGTACACCGGGCCGCCCAGCGTGAATCCGGGCCGATGCCGCACACCCGCGCTGCGCGCCAGGGCGAACGGTTCGCGCGCCCGCAGCACCGGGGAAGCGTAGAAGTCGAACCCGCTCCCATGAAGCTGGTTGGTGCCCGATTTCGAGATCATGCTTACTTGGCCCACCGTGCCGAACTCCGCCGTGTTGTTGGCCACGTCCACCCGCATCTCTTCCACCGTCTCGGTGTAGTCGGTCAGCGGCGCGTTCGGGTTGCTGCCGGAGGAGACCATGAAGCTGACCCCGTCCATCGAGTAGTCGCTTTGGTTCAGCCGGCTCCCCGCGAAGCGCATCACGTAAACTCCGTTCACGCGCGTCACGTTGGGAGTGAGTTGAAAGTACATGAACGCGCCGCGCCCTGAATAGGGCAGCGTGCTCATCAGGGCGCCGCTCTTGGTGTCGGCCAGGCGCGCGGTTTCGGTTTCAATCAGCGTCGCCCCGGCGGTGACCTCGATGGAAGCCTGGACCGCGGCGATGCTCAGCTTCAGATCGATGCGCCGGACATCGCGCGGCGCCAGCAGGATGGCCCGCACCACGGTCTCCTGAAACCC
>CAYOTD010000775.1:0-2597 GCA_964406685.1 uncultured Solibacteraceae bacterium
GGACTGGCCCCCTCACGTGCACCTCACGGGATTCCCGCTGTACGACGAAGGCGGCACGCGGGAGCCTTCGGCGGAGTTGACCGAGTTCCTGGATTCGGGAGAGCCGCCGGTGGTGTTCACCGCCGGCTCGGCCAACGTCCAGGCGCGGGAGTTCTTCCGGGTGTCGGTGGAGGTTTGCCGCGCCGGCGGCTACCGGGGCATTCTGCTGACGCAGTTTGCGGCAGTCCTGCCGCCGCGGCTGTGCGAGGGTGTCCGGCAGTTCGAGTACATCCCCTTCAGCCGGGTGTTTCCGCGGGCGCGCGCCGTGGTGCATCACGGCGGAATCGGGACCGTCGCCCAGGCGCTGGCGGCCGGCGTTCCGCAACTGGTGGTGCCGGCCGCTCACGACCAGCCGGATAACGCCGCGCGCGTCTGCCGGCTGGGAGTGGGAAGCGCGCTGCGTCCGGGTCAATACCGGACGAAGGCCGTGCTTGCCAGCCTCGACCGGATGCTGCATTCGCCCGACGTTCTGGAGAGATGCCGGATGCGGGCGCAGGATCTGGCCGGAGACACAGCGATCGAGAAGGCGTGCCTGCTCCTGGAGGAGCTGGGAGGTAGTTGATGAGAAGAACCGTCTGGATTCTCAGTTCGATTTGGCTTGGCATGGCTCCGGCCGCGGCCGGCGGCGAGACGCTGGCGGAGTTCGAGCGGGCGCTTGACGCCCTGCGCATCCAATACAGGATTCCGGGCCTGGCGGCCGCCGTCGTCAGGAACCAGCAGATCGTGTGGGAGCGGGGGTTCGGCTATGCGGACCTGGAGAAGCAGACACCGGTGGCCCCGGACACGCCGTTCCGGATCGCCTCGGTGACCAAGGTATTCGCCTCCACGCTGTTGATGCAGTGCGTGGAGCGGGGTGTCCTGAGCCTGGACGATCCGATCGCCCGCTACACCCTCTCCATCCCGGAGCCGGGTGTCACCGTGCGTCATGTCCTCACGCACACCTCCGCGAGTGTGCCGCCCGGAGATCGCTTCTCCAACGATGGCAACCGCTTCCTGGCCTTGACCCCTGTGGTGGATTCCTGTGCTGGAATCCCGTTCCGGGAGGCGCTGGCGAAGAACATCCTGCACCCGCTGAAGATGTGGGACTCCGTGCCGGGACAAGACCTGGAGAACGTCACGCCGGCGATGGCGGGGAGCCTGAATCCCGAAGTCTTTGACCGGGCGACTCTGGATCGATACCGGCGCGTGCTGGAAAGGCTGGCCGTGCCGTACGCGCGCAACGGCCAGGGAGAACCAGTCCGGTCCTCCTATCCCAACAAGATCATCTCCGCCTCCGCCGGACTCGTCTCGACAGTGCGGGACCTGGCGTTGTTCGACGCGGCCATCGATCAACACCTGCTTCTGAAGCCGGAGACGCAGGAGCTGGCCTGGCGGCCGGCGGTTACGAGCAAGGGCCAGACGCTGCCGTACGCCCTCGGCTGGTTCTCGCAGACAGTGTCCGGCCGCCGGCTCATCTGGCACTACGGGCACTGGCCCAACGCCTCCTCGTCTCTCTACCTGAAGATCCCGGAGCGGCAGGTGAGCCTGTTTCTGCTGGCCAATGCCGACACACTGAGCAGCGTGGCCCCGCTCGGCGGAGGCGACATCACCGGCTCGCCTTTCGCGAACCTCTTCCTCAAGCTGGAGGACACCCCCCCGGCGCCGGCCATAGCCGCCAACGGGGTGGTGAACGCCGCCAGCTACATCCGCTCCGGGTTTCCCAACTCCGGCATTGCGCAAGGCTCGCTGTTCGTCGTCTTCGGCCGGGACCTCGGCCCCGCCGGGCTGAAGACGTTTGACGGTCTGCCCAAGCCAACCAGCCTGGCCGGAACCTCGGTTCGCGTCTTCGCCGGCGGCACCACCGTGGACGCGTACCTGTACTACACCTCTTCCGGCCAGGTGGCGGCCATCCTGCCGTCCAACACGCCGCTGGGAGACGGAACCGTCACGGTGACCTACAACGGCGCGGCCAGCGCGCCGGCGCCGATTCGCATTGTCCGCAGCGCTCCGGGGATCTTCACCCGCAACCAGGCCGGCTACGGCCAGGCCATCCTCCAGAACGTGGTTTCTCCGGCGGCGTGGCCGCTCAACGAAGCGACCGAGGCCGCGCAGCCGGGCCAGGCCGCGGTCCTATGGGGAACGGGACTGGGCCCCATCGAGGGCGGCGACGCGGGCGCGCCGCCGGTGGGAAACGTGCCGGGCGATGTCGAGGTTCTGGTGGGCAACCGTCCGGTTCGCCCCTTCTACTACGGGCGGTCGGGCGGTTTCCCCGGAATCGACCAGATCAACTTCCTGGTTCCGGAGGGTGTCGAGGGGTGCCGCGTGCCGGTGGCCGTGCGGGTGGATGGCGTGACCGGCAACTACGCCAGCATGGCGATCGCCGCGGGCAAGACCTGTTCCGATCCCGTCAGCCTGGCGGCCGCCGACGCGGAGCGGCTGCGGGAGAAACGGGACGGGAAAGCCGCTTGGATCCGGCTCAACCGGCTCCGCTTCGCCCTCGGTTCCAACCTCATCCTGAACGATGAAGGCATCGCGGAGATCGTGCGCGGGGACCTGGCCGCGATGCAAGCCAACGGGAC
>CAYOTD010000776.1:0-2597 GCA_964406685.1 uncultured Solibacteraceae bacterium
CCAGGCGGTGGAAGCGGCCTGCTGGATGGCGGGCGGCGGCAAGGACTACCCGGAACATTTCGACGCCGGGCTCAGGCCGCACGCCGTACGGGAGAAGTACTACTACTCGCGCGGGCCGCAACTGGTGAACCGCGTGGTCGATATCAGCTCGACCATCGACCGGAAGGTCGCCTCGAACCTGGTCAACCTGGCGCAGGGACCGGCCGGGGCCAACGGCGCCCGCCTGCGCCGCGAGCTGGCGGCGAAGGGGCTGCGGCTGCCGATTCTGGGGGAGACGGACGAGGCGGCGAATGCCGCCTACGTCAAGCACATCCTGCTTCAGCGGGATATCGAGACGGGGAAGAAGCACGGGGTGGCCTTCGCCGAGCCGTACCACTACATCGGACCGCCGCGGGACGCGGTGGGCGACTACATCCGCAAGAACGCCGTGCCGCGGTGAGGGCGGGAATCGGCCGTGAAGCATTTGTTGAAAACAAAAGAGAAAATTGGTTTTGTTCGTACCGGTTCGCTTTTTCTTCGATAGGGAGCGACATAAGGTGGCGCCAGAGCCGGGCATGGCGATTTGAGTCTAGCATGGGGTCGGGCGGCAAACTCGCTAAGAAGCTTTCGTTTCAATACGAGATGGCGTGTGAATGGAGAGTCCCGACAGGGGAGCGCGGCATCAGATTCAACTGGAGGGTCAACGATTCGTGCGGTATTCCGGTCTTCTTCTGGTATTGGGCGGGATGGCGGCGTTGGAGCATGGCTACGCCGGTTCTGGCGAGGCTCCGATGCGGGTGGCGCCGTGGGTGGATCTGAACCGGTATGCGGGCAAGTGGTTTGAGATCGCCCGGTTGCCGAACCGGTTCCAGCGGGCTTGCGCCAGCGACACTACGGCTACCTATACGCTGCGGCCGGATGGGAAGATCAGCGTGGTGAACCAATGCCGGCAGGCGGACGGGACTTTGAAGTCGGCCAGGGGCACGGCGCGCGTGGCGAGCGCGAAAGGGCCGAACACGAAGCTGAAGGTGACCTTCTTCTGGCCGTTCTACGGCAACTACTGGATCATCGATCTCGATCCGGAGTACCGGTGGGCAGTCGTGGGCGAACCGGGGCGGGGCTATCTTTGGGTTCTGAGCCGTAACCCCAGGATCGAGGAGGCGGCGCTGGCCGGGATTCTCGAACGCGCAAAGCAGCAGGGCTACGACCTGAGATCCCTTCTCCGAACCAAACACACCTCATAGAACGGCTGCCGCGCGGCCGGAGGGGGGCTACAATAGCTGTGGCGGAGGTTCTATGGACGAGGAGTCGCGCCGCCTGTTTTTCCTCGAGACGCTGGCCGCGGCGGGGATGATTCCAGCCACGGGGGCCTGCTCGGCTGGGCGGGGACCCTCCATGGCGCGCAAGGACTTCCGGCCGGCCTACCTGCAACTGGAGAAGTCGGGGGCGCTGGCTGCGCGGGCGCGGGAACTGCTGGCCATCTACAGGAGCTGCCGGTTGTGCCCGCGGGCTTGCGGGGTCAACCGGACCAAGGGCGAGAAGGGCGTTTGCCGCGGCGACAGCCGGGTGAAGGTCCACTCGATGCACCCGCACTTCGGCGAGGAGCGGCCGCTGGTGGGGCGCGGCGGGTCGGGGACGATCTTCTTCAGCAACTGCAACCTGCGCTGCGTCTTCTGCCAGAACTGGGAGATCGCGCACCGGGGCGACGGCAACCTGATGAGCGACGACGGTCTCGCCGGGCTGATGATCGAAGCGCAGCGGATGGGCTGTCATAATATCAACTTAGTTACTCCTACTCACTATCTGCCCAACATCGTCAATGCCCTGCGGACCGCGATCGCGCAAGGACTTACTCTGCCGCTCGTCTACAACTGCGGCGGATATGAGCCGGTGGAGATCATACGGATGCTGGACGGGATCGTCGATATCTACCTGCCGGACTATAAGTACACCGACCCGGCCATGGCCGAGAAGTACTCCAGCGGCGCGCGCGATTACCCCGAGCGGGCGGCTGAATCCATCGCCGAGATGCACCGGCAGGTGGGCGAACTGGTGGTGGACGAGAAGGGAATCGCCTTGCGCGGCCTCATCATCCGCCACCTGGTGATGCCGCACAACATCGCCGGGACGGACAAGTTCGTTCTATGGGTCGCGGAGAAACTTACTCGTTCCACTTATGTGAATATCATGGCGCAGTACCGACCGGCGCACCTGGCTCATAAGTATCCGGATATCTCGCGGAGGATTACCAACGAAGAGTTCCGGCGCGCCGTGGGATGGGCGCGGGAAGCGGGACTGACACGATTGGACGAGTAAGTTAGCGCGCCGGGAGGTAGATGGCGTTCAGCAGGAGCTTGAAGGCGCCGAAGGTCTGGCCGCGGAACTGGGGGCGGAAACCGAAGAGGACTACGCGGCCCTTGCCGTGGCGGGCGTCGACCATCGCCGGGCGGCCCGCTACCGATCCTTCGCCGGCAACCCAGCCGGAGGCCAGCAGGTCCTTGGACGCGTAGCGAACCACTACCTTCACTTCGCGATCGTCCTTATTGAACTCGTCGAGCAACGTCACGTCGAAAGCCCCTCCGCCGGTGGAGAAGATGTAGGCTTCCCTGGGCATGCCG
>CAYOTD010000777.1:0-2594 GCA_964406685.1 uncultured Solibacteraceae bacterium
TCGGTCGCCCCTACGGGGCTGGAAACGAACGAAACTCTCGAACCGAAAGCGGCACGAATCCTCCCTGCCGCTGAAAACCGCGATCCCGTCCTCCTGAGGGCCGTCGCCGGCCCCTGCAGCCCCGCATCCGCCGCGCTTCCCAGATCGCCTGTTGGCGCAACGAACGCGCATTGTTTTCCATCACGGAGCCGCCGCTCCGCCAAAGATCATGTTGAACAGGGCCACAAAAATCGCCACCAGCCACGTCAAGGGACCCAACAGACACGTCGGACACATCGGATCACTCTCCTTTCGCAGGCCCAGCTACCAGGACCGGGCGTCGTTCACGCGGCACCATCCGGCGGTCGCCGACCGCGCGCAGCCGTCGACGAGTCAAGCCCTCGCGCGGCGCTCGGGGCGCTGAGGATGCTGCCCCGGTCTCCATCGTCACGGTTTCTCCTTTTGCGGCGCATGCGCATCACGCTTGCGCCGTCGCCCTCTGCCGGCGCGCCGCCCTCGCTGGCGCCGCCTGCAGCAGCCCGGCATTGTGAAGGCCCCATCGGTCAGTGCGTCATCTCGAAACGCCGTGAGAACCTCCTCAACGCATCCGCAGATGTGCGAGATGACCCGCACGCCCGCAGACAAGAGCGCCACCTCCAACGGCCGGGAGATCGCTCCGCAAATCAGCACGTCCGGCGGAAACTGCACGACCTGCTCCGCCCGTTTGACCGGATCCGTAGCCGTAAGGGTGACTTCCCGCCGTCGGACCTCCCTGCCGTCCTCGAAGTCGATCAGCAGCAGGTTCGACGCCACGTCGAAAACCGGCGACACCCGGCCCTGCCACTGTGGGATCGCGATTCTCATCACGACGTCCTGCTACAACTGGCATGCCAGCTCATGGTTTGACTGATCGAAAAACGTAACTGTTTGTTATAGAGATAGTTACGTAATTCCTGGCGGCAGCGTTTGCGGCGATTCGACACGTGCATATTGCAATGAAATGCCGGCGAACCGAGTTGCATAATGCGATATCATGGCCTATCATAGCCGTGAGCGATCCGCTCGGAGTCGCGCAGAATGCCCGTTACCGAACCGGTTGAATCAGCAAGCGTCATCCTCGACTCGATCAACGAGGGCGTGTTCACCGTCAACCGCGACTGGCGGATCACGACGTTCAATCGCGCGGCCGAGCGAATCACCGGCGTCGACCGGCAGGAGGCCCTGGGCAGGCCCTGCTGCGAGGTCTTTCGCGCCAGCATCTGTGAAAACGCGTGCGCCTTGCGGCGCACGCTCACCACCGGCAAGCCGGTTGTAAACGCCACCGCGCACATCGTCAGCCATGCCGGCCAGCGGATTCCGATCCGGATTTCCACCGCTCTGCTCAAGGGCCCGGACGGGGCCGTCATCGGCGGCGTGGAGACGTTTCAGGACCTGAGCCAGGTCGAGCAACTCCGGAAGGAACTGGAGGCACGGTACACGTTCGAGGACATCGTCGGCCGAAGCCCGGCCATGACGAGCCTCTTTGAGATTCTGCCGCAGATCGCCGAGAGCGACAGCACCGTGCTGATTGAAGGAGCCAGCGGCACCGGAAAGGAACTCTTCGCCCGCGCCATCCATAATCTTTCGCGCCGCAGGAAGAACCGTTTCGTGGCCGTCAATTGCGCAGCCCTTCCGGATACGCTGCTGGAATCCGAGCTTTTCGGCCACAAGGCTGGTGCGTTCACGGATGCCCGCAAGGACAAGCCGGGGCGATTCGCGATGGCGGACGGCGGCACCATCTTCCTCGACGAGATCGGCGACATCTCTCCGGCCATGCAGGTACGCCTGCTTCGCGTCCTGCAGGAGCGGTGTATCGAACCGCTCGGCTCGGTGGAGCCGGTCAAGGTCGATGTTCGCGTCCTCGCCGCCACAAACAAGGACCTCGCCAGGCTCGTCCGCGCGGGCAGGTTCCGCGAAGACCTGTTCTATCGCATCCGCGTCGTCTACCTGAAGCTGCCCAGCCTGCGACAGCGCCGCGAGGACATCCCGCTGCTCGTCGAGCGTCTCGTGGCCAAGTTCAACCGACTGCAGGGCAAGGACATCGCCGGGGTTTCGAACGAGGTCCTGGCGCGTCTGATGGCCCACGACTACCCGGGCAACGTTCGCGAGCTGGAGAACATCATCGAACAGGCGTTCGTCCTGTGCCGGGGCGGCATGATCGAGCTTCACCACCTGCCGCCGGAACTCCGCCCCGCCAGCGCCCAACCCGGCGGCGAGCACGGCGGCCCCACAACGCTCGACGCGATGGAACGCGTCCTGATCGCCGAAGCGCTGTCTCGTCATCAGGGCAACCGCAAAAAAGCGGCGCGGGATCTCGGGATCCATACCAGCACGCTCTTCCGAAAGCTCAAATCGCTGAAGATCGAAACTCCGCCGACCGACGGGCGCAGTCGCTCGCGATAAGATTGCATTCCGCAACACTGCACCGGCCGGCCATTGCTGAACGCAGATCGTCGAGCCTCGACCGTCGTGGTCATAACAATCGCTGCGAAAAGCATTTGCGGAAAACTCTCCATTTCCGGACCGCGCTGGAACGTTGCTTGCAGCGGCGTGGTTTGTCTCAGACGAAGGGAGGT
>CAYOTD010000778.1:0-2592 GCA_964406685.1 uncultured Solibacteraceae bacterium
CAAGCGGCCGTTGGCGTGCTCGGCGAGAACGCGGCGAGCGATCTCGTTCACCTCCTCGTCGAGGGACCGGGCCTCCACCATCACTTCACGCGGCAGGGCGCGCCGCCGCTCTCCCAGCCGGGTCTCGCGGAATCCGCACCCGAGCAGAGCCGCCCGCGCCGCATCGGCCCCGCTCCAGGCCGGCAGCGTGATGGTGACCGGAACGTGCGCGGCCAGCGCGCCCGCCACCGCCGTTTCCGGACCGGTCATCGAAAAGAACCCGTCGAAGAAGACGCGACTGACGCCGGCGGCGCCCTCGTCCCGGATCTGGCCGGCCATCCGCCCCAGCAGATCACCGCGCAGCACCCATTCCCGCCGATCCAACTCGTCCCGGACTTCCCGCCAGGTATCCAGAAAGCCCGTCGCGATCCCTCCGCCCATGCCGGTGCGCGCGGCCAGCCCGGAGAGGCGCTCGACATCGCAGCCGGCCGAGTCAAACTCCTCGATCACGCGTGCCAGCGAAACTGCGAAACCGGCGAATCCAGCAACCTTGGCAAACGCCGCCGGCGCGCGGCGAACCAGGGCCGCTTCCACAAGAAGCGGCAGCGCCGCCGCGGGCGCCTGCCTCGGGCCGCGCACGCGGCCCGCCAGGAAGCGCTTCAGAGTCGAGATCACCTCCGGCGGAAAGACATACCCTTCGCGCGCAAGCTGGTTGCCCAGGTGCTCCGCCATGGTCGCGGTGGGAACCAGCAAGCGGAATCCATGCTCTCCCGCCGCCAGCAGGTTCCGCACTTCCGACAGCACGGTGTGGGTCTTGCCCGAGCCGGGCGCACCCCAGAGGAGCGTCATTCGCCCGCTAGTATAGCGTAGCTCTACCGTCCCAGCGTCACCAGGGCGCGGAAGCCGAAAACTCCGGGCACGGGACCGAACACCTTCCCATCGGTGGAAAGCAGAGAGCGGCCCTTCTCCGCGTTGGTGATGTCGAGGGACGCCGGCCGGTCGCCCGTCGAGAGGTTGGTATGGAAGCCCACGACAAAGTCCCCCGATTCGATCGTGAAGGGCGTGGTCAGCTCGTATTCGTTGAACCGGCCGACTTCCTTGACGCGCACCGCCATGACCCGCAGCGAGGTAATCTGTCCGCTTGCGTCGGGGGCACCGTACAGCAGTCCGATGGAGGCGTTGACGCCGGGTCCGTCGCCGCGGTCGTGGAAGTAGATCTGCACTTTCGTGAGCGTCGCGGGATAGGAAGGCGGCGTCAGGCGGTTCACCATGAAGACCTCGGAGATGCCTTCGTAGGGAACAATCACGTCCTCGAAACTGCCGTCATCCTCCTGCAACACGGCTGTCCCGGCGGGAATACCCCACCCCGCCAGCGCCACCGTGAGGGACGGCTTGTTCGTCGAGTTGTTGGTGATCGTCAGCGTGCCGCGGAAGGCGGTCGCGCTGTCCGGCGTGAAGCGGATGCGCACCGTGGCGGAGCGGCCGGCCAGAACCGAGAACGGCGCGGCCGGCGAGACTATCGTGAAGCGCGTGTTGTCGATGGAAAGCGCCGAGACAGTGACGGGAGAAACGCTGACGGCATTGACGCCAACTGTCAACTCCTTGGACTGGCCGACGGGAATACTGCCAAACTCGAGAACCGCCGCCGAAACCTCCGCCCGTGCGTCCCCGGCCAGCGCCTTGCCGGTGCCGGTGAGCGTGATTGTGATACCCGCCCGGTTTGGATCGTTGGTGGAGAGAACCAGGTTGCCACTCTGCGCGCCCGCCGTCATGGGCAGAAAGCGGACGACGATCTCCTGCCGGCCGCCCGAGGCCACGTTGAAGGGTACGGACGGACTGACAACGCTGAACTGCGCGTCGCTGAGGACCGCGGCCGAAACCGTCAGAGGGGCCTCGCCGGTATTACTCAACGTCAACGACAGGTTCTTGGTCTCCCCGGCGTTCACCTCTCCGAACGCCAGGTTTGCCGGGCTCACCTCGGCGCGCGGGACGATGCCCGTCCCTTTCGCCGCCACCGTCAAGACCGGGTTCTCCGGGTCGTCACCCAGGATAGAGACCGTGCCGCTGACTTCCCCGGCAGAGGTAGGACGGAAGCGGATCGCCACCTCCGCCGTTCCGCGGGCCGGCACTTCCACCACGGCGCCGCCGGCCGCGGCGAAGCTCTTCTGATCGCTCTGCACCCCGGCTACCTTCAGCGCCTTGCTGCCGCGGTTGGCGACGGCCACATTGAGCGTGGTGGTTCCACCCACCGGCGTCTTGCCGAAGTCCAGCGCGCTCGAGGCGATTTCCATGCGCGGCGCGGCCAGGATCTCGATGGGACCGGCCGTCGCCACGGCCGTCTCCAATCCGTTGGTCGCCAGCACCCTCAGATGGACCTGCGCGTTGGCCTCGAACTCCGCCGTGTCCACGGTGAGTTGTGTGCCGGTGAGACCGCTGTCCAGCGGGAGCCACTGGCTGCCGCCGTCGGAGCTGTACAGGACGGCATACCGGAGAGTCGGTCCGCCGGAGTCCGGCGCTCTCCACTCGACGGTCTTCCGGCCACTCCATTTCTCTCCCGCCTGCGGCGACAGGATCGTCACCGTGGGGGACGGTCCGGCTGCCGCCAGTGAGGCC
>CAYOTD010000779.1:0-2588 GCA_964406685.1 uncultured Solibacteraceae bacterium
ACGAATCTGGGCGCGTCACGACTACAGCGAGTACGGCGGCGCCCCCCTGCTGGGCGTCCGCGGGGTTTGCATCATCTGCCACGGCCGGTCGAACGCCAACGCCATGAAGAACGCCATCCGCGTCGCGGCCGAATACGCCAACGGCAAGATTAACCGCCGCATCGAAGAGGAGTTGGCCCGCTGGTCGGCTCCCTCGCGCGTTGCGGCACGCGCCGACTGAAGAACTTGAAACTCCAAACCGTTGTTGCGCTGCTCGCTTGGGTGGCCGTGCCCTCCCTGGCGCCCGGTCAGAAACTGAACCCCGCGCACTGGTCCCTGGCATTTCAGCCGGACCGCGCCGCGCCCGGCGCCGCCGTGGTGGGCCGGCTCACCGTCAAGCTCGACCCCGGCTGGCACCTCTACTCCCTCACCACCCCCCGTCCGCCCATCGCCACTACCATCTCTCTCGCCGACCACCCGGCGGTTCAGGAGGTGAAGGTTGAGGCCCCGCCGCCCATCCGCAAGTTCGACCCCAACTTCGGCGTAGAGACCGAGACCTACGAAGCCGGCACGACCTTCCTTCTCCACATCCAACTGAAGAAGGACGCCGCACCCGGACCCGTCGAGCTGACCGCCCAGGTTCGCTACCAGCTCTGCGACGACCGGCAGTGCCTGCCCCCCGTTCGCCGCACCGCCGCCGCCACCCTCGTCATCGATCCCTCGGCAAAGGCCTCCACGCTCCCGCCACAGGCAAGCGCTCCGCCTCCCACCAGCGCCCCGTCCGGGCAAGGCGTCCTCCAGTTCCTGCTGGTGGCGTTCGGCTTCGGCCTGGCGGCCATCTTCACCCCCTGCGTCTTCCCGATGATCCCCATCACGATGTCGTACTTCCTCAACCGGCCGCAGGGAGGGCGGGGAGAGTCCATCCGCCAGGCGTTCCTGTTCTGCCTGGGGATCGTCGTGCTTTTCTCCCTGCTGGGACTGGCGGCCACCGCCGCCCTGGGTCCGTTCGGTGTCGTCCTGTTGGGTTCGAATCCCTGGGTGAACTCCTTCATCGCCCTGGTCTTCTTCGTCTTCTCGCTGAGCCTGCTGGGCGCTTTCGAGATCACCCTGCCCTCGGGCTTGCTCACGCGGCTGGACGGAGCGTCGCGGCGTGGAGGAATCGGCGGAACCCTGCTGATGGGGCTGACCTTCTCGCTCACCTCCTTCGCCTGTGTGGGCCCCTTTGTGGGGACCCTGCTGGCGGCCTCGGTGGCCGGCGGAGGCTGGCAGCCGCTGGCCGGAATGGCGTCGTTCGCTTCCGGCCTCGCCGCGCCCTTCTTTCTGCTGGCCCTGTTCCCGGCCTGGCTGAAGAAGCTGCCCCGCAGCGGCGGCTGGATGTCGCGCGTCAAGGTCGTGCTCGGCTTCCTGATCCTGGCGGCGATGCTCAAGTATCTGGCCAACGTCGATCAGGTCCTTCAGTGGAACCTGCTGACCCGGGAACGCTTCCTGGCCTCCTGGGTGATCCTGTTCGCCCTCGCGGGTCTCTACTTGCTGGGCCTGCTGCGCCTGGAAGGAGTGGAACCGGACGAGCGGTTGGGTGTGGGCCGCCTGCTGGTGGCCGCCTGCTTGCTGATCTTCGCGGCCAGCCTGATCCCGGGAATGTTTGGCGCGCGGCTGGGCGAGATCGACGCCTACGTGCCGCAGGCAAAGGAGCGGCCCTCCGCCCCCGGCGCGGGCTGGATGAAGAACCAGCTTTCCCAGGCGCTCGACCGGGCCCGCGCCGAAAATAAGCCCGTGCTGATAGCCTTCACCGGCTACGCCTGCACCAACTGCCACTGGATGAAGGCCAACCTGTTCCCGCGGCCCGAAGTCGCCTCCGCTCTGGCCGATTTCATCCTGCTGGAGCTTTACACCGACGGCGCCGACGAGGAATCCGAGCGGAACCAGAAACTCCAGGAGGAGAAGTTCTCCACCATCGCCATCCCCTTCTACGCCATCCTCGACCCCAACCAGAAGGTCCTGGCCTCATTCCCCGGCCTCACCCGGGACCCGCGCCAATTCCTCAGCTTCCTGAACTCCGCCAGGCGCTAGCCCGAGTGGGGCCAGCCTTTTCAGGCTGCCGCCGGGCTTTGTCCCGGCGCTGCGCCCCCGCCGCGCCAGGAACAGCTCGCCCGCCAGGTTCTCCAGCTCCCGGTTGAATTCCCCCGTCCACTCCGCCAGTTTGCGTTCCTTCAGCCTCTCCAGCAGGCGGAATCTCCGGCGCGCCTCCAGCACGCGTTTGCGTTGCGCCTCGATTCGTTTCTCGCACTCTGCGCGCTTCCGGATCAGCCGCTCGCGCTCCTGGTGGGCCCAGATGCGGAACTCGTCCAGGGCGGCCAATTGCCCCGCCTCGACCAGCGCGCTGGTGGTCAGGCTCTTCTCGGCGGCGGCGCGCTCGGCCTCGACCTCCTCCCGCCTCTGGTCGATGGCCCGGCCTTCGGCCGTCACGCGGCCCAGGCCGGCCAGCTCGATTTCGAGCTGGCTCTCCCGCCATTCCATCACCCGTTGCAGCCGGTACTCGAAGCGTCTCATCGGCTCACAGCGACTTGGCCAGCGCGGTCAGCCGGTTCAGCGTCTCCTGGCGGTCGGAG
>CAYOTD010000780.1:0-2585 GCA_964406685.1 uncultured Solibacteraceae bacterium
AGCGGCTTGGATTCCAGCCACAGCGCGCCGCGCGCGTCCGGTTGCAGCCCCATCAGGCATTCGAGCAGCTCCGTGCGCCCCGCGCCCATCAGCCCGTAGACTCCCAGGACCTCGCCCGCGTGCAGGCGGAAGGAGACATCCCGCAGCACGGGCCGGCCGCTTTCGGCGAACAAGGACACCGACTCCGCCCGCAACAGTTCCGCGCCGCACGGAGCGTTCGTCCCGGCCGGAACCTCCGCGCACTCGCGGCCCGTCATCCGTTCCACGATCCAGCGCAGATCCACTTCCGCCGCCGCCGCTTCCGCCACCATGCGCCCGTCGCGCAGCACCGAAACGCGATCGGCCACCTTGAGCAGCTCGTCCAGCCGGTGAGAGATGTAGACGATGGCGACGCCGCGCGCGGTCAGGTCGCGGATGATGCGGAACAGCACGCCCACCTCCGCCGCGCTCAACGCCGAAGTCGGCTCGTCCATCATCAACACGCGCACCTCGCGCGCCAGCGCTTTGGCGATCTCGACGATCTGCTGCTGCCCCAGCGGCAGGTCGCCCACGCGCGCCGTAGCGGCAATCGGCTGCTCCAGCCGCTCCATCAACAGCCGGGCGCGCCGCAGTTGCCCTTCGACGTCCAGCAGCGGGCCGCGCCGGCGAAGCTCGTGCGCCAGGAAGATGTTCTCGGCCACCGTCAGGTTGGGGCACAGGTTCAGCTCCTGGTGGATGATGCCGACCCCGCATGCCTGCGCCTCGCGCACGGTCCGCAGCCGGATCCGCGTTCCGCGCAGGCGCAGCTCGCCCGATGTGGGTTGCTCGATCCCTCCCAGGATCTTCACCAGGGTCGACTTGCCGGCGCCGTTCTCCCCGATCAGCGCGGTCACCGCGCCGCGGCGCACGGCGAAATCCACGCGGTCGAGCGCCACCGTGCCGGGGTAGCACTTGGTCACCTGCCGGGTTTCGAGGACGATCTCACGCTCTTCGCTCACCGCTCTCCCTCTTCCACTGCCAGCCGCACCGGAACCACGTCGCGAAGGGGCGGCTCGCCGGGGCCTTCCCAGGCGAATGCCCCCACAAACGACACGATGCGCCCCTTCAGAGCCTTGGTGTCGACCGGGGCCAGCACCGTCCGCAGCACGCGCGCATTCAGCTCGTTGCCCGCGTCGGCGAATTCGAGCTGGTTGACAAAACTAGAGAACGGCGCCAGTCCGGTGACATCGCGCAACGCGTTGCCGCGCAGGACGGGGCCGATCTGCAAGGAGACCTCCGCGCGCCCCTCGTAAGGCGCAAGGTCCACCAGCGCGAGCCCGTGCCGCGAACCGGCGTCGAGGGAAACCACGCGGCCCCGGCCCTTCACCGCGAAATGGCACGGCCCCGTTCCTTCTCGATGCCCGTAACGCCGCTCGGCTTCCCCCGGCGAAGCCGCCAGCGCTTCGATGAGCGTGCGCGCCTCGACCGCGTGGTTCACAATGTGCGGCGCCAGCCGCGACGCCCAGAGGGATTCCACGAACGCGCCGGGAGTCGTGGCTTTCGCCGCGCTTCCGGACTCGATGGGACGCACCGTCCACGGCGCGCAGGAGGCCAGCGACGCCGCCAGGCAGGCGGCGATGGCCTGCCGCGTCCGTTCGCAAGGTGGACGATGGCGCCCGCGGCTCATGTCTTCGTGCCGCCCGCCTTCCGCGCCGGCGGCGCGGCCAGCAGCCGCTCGGCGGTCTTCAGATCCGTGATGAGCACGTTCACCAGTTTCCCCGCCAGCGCGCCGCGAATGGCCGCCGTCTTGCGCCGCCCACCCGCCACGCCCACCACCCGGCGGGCGCGGGCCAGTTGATCCAGTTCGATGCTGATGACTCTCTCGTTCAGTTCCGATTTCACCGGACGGCCCGCCTCGTCGAAGAACCGCAGGCAGATGTCGCCCACCGCGCCCGCCTCCGCCAGCAGAGCCAGCTCGCGCGGGGAGAAGACGTTGCCGCTGGAGGCCAGCGCCTTGGACGGCTCCAGCGTGCCGATGCCCACCAGCGCAACCGTTACGGCGGGAAACAGCTCCATGGTCTCCTTGACGAACGGGTCGGCCAGCAGCACCTGCTTCGCCTCCACCGACCCCACCACTCCAGGCGCCGGCAGCAGCGTGGCGGCGCCGCCGATCAGGTCGGCCAACCGCCGGGTTAGCTGCGTGGCGTGAAACTCCGCGCTGGGGTTGCCCACCCCGCCCAGGATCTGCACCACGCGCGCCCGCTTCCAGCGCTGGTTCGGGCGCATGGCTTCCACCATAGCCAGCAGCGCCGCGCTCCAGCAGGAAATCCCGATCACGTCGTCCGGCTTGAGCGTGGTCTCCAGGTAGTACGCCGCCGCCGCGCCGAGATCGCGGACGATGTGCTCTTCATCGTCCGCCGAATCGACCACGTTGGCCTCCACCAGGCCGAAACGCTCCTGGAGGGCGTCTTCAATCTCGGTGTGCGTGCCGGAAGGGGCGCTGACGATGGTGCGCACGATGCCCTCCCTCTCGGCTCGCTTCAACACACGGGAAACGGTGGATTGGTGAATGTTCAACTGCTCGCAGATATCGGCTTGCCGCAGGCCCTGGGTCTGGTACATCCGCG
>CAYOTD010000781.1:0-2581 GCA_964406685.1 uncultured Solibacteraceae bacterium
CTCGGCTTCAAACGCGCTGACATCCTTGACGACCGGGGCGAACGACAGCCCCGCCATGACCTCCTCGTCCACGATAAGGCCGACGATCTCCGCCTCGATCCGGGGCTCGCGATCGCGCACGGTCACCAGGAGGTCGAAGTCCGACCAGGCGCCGTGGTCGCCCCGGACCCTTGAGCCGAAGGCGTAGACTCCGGTGATCCTGTCAGCGAACTGCGCTTTGAGGCGCGCCGCGATCCGTTCAAGCGCTCGTCGTTCGTGGGGATGCATGGTGCCGACCCTCTGCTCCCGTGCCGACATCGACACATGTTACCAGGGACCATCTCACTCTGTCGAACGGAATTCCGGGCGGCCTAACGCGCTCCGGGCCGGTCTCTGTCCCGGACAGCGGTCCGTCTTCGCTCCCCGCTGCGCATCGCCGATCGCCATTTTGCCTGCCCGTCGCCTGGCGATACGTGATACCATGCCGCGCTACGGGGCGCGCGAGCCATCGCCATTGAGGCCTCGTCCGGTGCGGGCGGCTCTTGGGAGCGACCACGCTCCATGATCCGGTCGCGCATCCTATCTGCACGCACCCTGCGCGCTCGCGGAGAGCGTCGCGAAGACCGGACCGGATAATCAAGGCCGGTCAGGATCGATCCGCGGTTTCATCAACCCGACTCCAAGAGGAGGAGGCGATGGACACCCAGAAGAGCATCGCCTTGCTGAACAAGGCGGTGGGCGACGAGCTGCAGGCGGTTCACCAGTACATGTACTGGCACTTCCATCTCGACGATCAGGGCTTCGCGCCGCTGGCGGGACTCCTGAAGCGCACCGCCATCTCCGAGATGGGCCACATCGAGCAACTGGCCGAGCGCATCCTGTTCCTCAAGGGCGACGTGCAGATGGCCTCGAGCGGCCCGGTGGAGGTCATCACCGAGCCGGCCGCGATCCTGGCGCGCGCCATGGAGATGGAAAAAGGCGCGGGCGTGGACTACAACAAGGCCGCGCTGGAGTGCAGCGCCAACGCCGACGCGGTCTCCAAGCAGATCTTCGAGTCCTTGGTGGCCGACGAGGAGAGCCACTACGACGCCTTCGACAAGCAACTGGACAACATCAAGCGGTTCGGGCCGAGCTACCTCGCCCTGCAGTCGTTCCGGTCCGAGGCGCCCGAGACGCAAGCGTAGCCGGCCGAATGGGGCCCGGTGGAGTGATCGATGCGCAACGGGATGTTGTCAACGCCGTACAGGTCGGCCCCCCCCGGCCCGCGCAGGTGCGGGGGGCCATGCGGCCCACGGGGCGCCCTTGCCGCGGCGCGCTGTGCCACGCGATGAAAATCTTCACCGGCCACATGGCTCAGGGGGTGTTCTGGCTGGGGGTCTACCTGGCCTTGACGCTCGCACCGCTAAGCATCGTCGTGATCGGCGCTCCTCAGGCCGGACGCGAGTTCTGGCGCGAGCTATCCGTGGCCTTGGGCTTCATCGGTTTGGCGATGATGGGCCTCCAGTTCGTTCTCACCGCCCGATTCAAGTGGCTCAAGTCTCCCTACGGCAGCGACATCGTCTACGGCTTCCACCGCCAGATCTCGCTGGTGGGGTTCGCTTTCATCCTCGCGCACCCCGTCCTGCTGGCGCTGGTGGACTTGCCTGCCGTGCTGATCCGCTTCGACTTCATCAACCACCCCTTCTATCCCCGGTTTGGCTTCTACGCGCTGCTGGCGCTGACACTCCTGATCGTCACCTCGTTGTATCGCCAGCCACTCAGGCTCGAATACGACTGGTGGCGCCGCGGGCACGCCGTCTTTGGGTCGTTGGCAGTCGTCTTCGGGGTCATTCATGTGCGGGAGATCGGCCACTACCTGGAGGTTCCCTGGAAGCAAACCTTCTGGTTGGGCTACACGCTCATGTGGATTGGCTTGACGGTTTGGGTGAGACTCGTCAAGCCCTGGTGGGAACTGCGGACCCCCTACGTTGTCGAGGAGGTGCGGCCAGAGCGCGGTGCCTCCTACACCCTGGCGATTGCTCCGCTGGGGCACCCCGGCATCCGGTTTCAGCCGGGCCAGTTTGCCTGGCTCACCCTCTGGAACTCGCCCTTCTCTGACCGCGAGCACCCGTTTTCCTTTTCCGGAAGCGCCGAGCAGGCGCCGCAGCGCCTGGAATTCACCATCAAGGAACTTGGGGACTTCACGCGGCGCATCAAGGACGTCGGGCCCGGACAGCCGATCTACTTGGACGGCCCCTTCGGCGCGCTGAGCGCGGATCGCCACCCGCGAGCCGAGGGCTTCGTGTTCATCGCCGGCGGCATCGGCATCACCCCGATCATGAGCCACCTGCGCACGTTCGCGGATCGGGGCGAGCGCCGTCCGCTGCTCCTGATCTACGGCGCCGTGGATCTGGACGGGATGACTTTCCGCGAAGCCATCGACGGCCTCGCGCCGCGCCTCAATCTGCGGACCGTTTACGTGCTGATGAATCCGCCGGCGGGATGGACCGGAGAGACGGGGCTTGTGACCCAAGATCTGCTGCGGCGACACATCCCGGCGCAGGGGCGCTCCGAATATTTCATCTGCGGTCCGCCGCCGATGATGGACGCGGTGGAACACGCG
>CAYOTD010000782.1:0-2580 GCA_964406685.1 uncultured Solibacteraceae bacterium
GGGCAGGCTGGGGCCATAACCTTTCTTGGGGCCGGCCAGTCCGCCGGCGGCGGCCGCCGCCCAGGTGCGCCCGGGGAATCCGCCGTAGAAACTGATGATTTCGTACTTGCCGCTCTTCCGCTTCATGATGCGGATGGCGCCTTCGGTGGTCTCGCTGCCGGTGCTCAGAAAGAAGCACCGGTCCAGGTGCTTGGGCATCACCGAGACCAGTTTCTCCGCGGCCTCCACTCGCTGCGGGTTCAGGCACTCGTAGTTGTTCAGCAGGCGGGTGGAGGTTTCCTGGATGGCTCTGACCAGCTCGGGATGGCAGTGGCCGACGTTGGTTACGAGCACTCCGGAGGTCCAGTCCAGAAACACGTTGCCGTCCACGTCGGTGACCACGCAGCCCGAGGCGCGGTCCCAAACCACCGCCGCCTGGCGGCCGGTGCACTGCGCTTCCGCTTTCTCCCATCGCTCGAACAACGCCTTCGACCGCGGCCCGGGCAGGTCGCCCACGACGCGGGTGATCTTAGTAGTACAAGTGCCCATCTCGCTCCTAACTCAACTTCTTCGCCACATACCGCGGCCCCTGGCCCGCCAGGAAACGGTCGACCTCGAGAACGATCAGCTTGCGGATCGTCCAGGCGGCGTCTTCGGAGTACCAGGCCAGGTGCGGCGTCAGGATCGCGTTCGGCAATCCGAACAACGGATATTCCGGCGGCGGCGGCTCACGCTCGAACACGTCGATGCCCGCGCCCGCGATCACCCCCCGCTTCAGCGCGTCGGCCAGCGCGTCGTCATCCACCATCGGGCCGCGCGCTGTATTCACCAGGTAGGCGGTCGGCTTCATCATCGCCAGCGTTTCGCGGTTGACGATGTGGCGCGTTTCCGCGGACAGCGGGGTGTGAATGGTGACGAAATCAGAGCCGCGGAACAGGGTTTCCTTGTCCACGGTTTCGATGCCCATCTCCTGCTTGCGCTCCGCAGTCAAGTACGGGTCGCAGATCAGGAACTGGAAGCCGAACGACTTCAGCTTCTTGTACACCAGGCTGCCGATGCGGCCGCAGCCGAGGATGCCGAGAGTCTGCCCGCCCATGCGGAAACACGGGATCACGGGGCCGAAGTCCCACTGGCCGCGCGCGGAGGAATCGTCCAGCACCTTACGGCTGCTTACCACGCGCCGGCCGCACGCCAGGATGAGCGCGATGGCCTGTTCGGCCACCTCTTCGGCGCAGTAATCCGGGATGTAGCAGGGCGCGATGCCCGCCTTGTTGAGCGCATCCAGATCGAGGTTGTCGTATCCGACACCGTGGCGGATTACGAGTTTGGTCTTCTTCCACGCGGCCACGATGTCGGCCGTGATCTTGACCATGTTGACCACCACGACGTCGGCGTCGCGCGTGGCCTCGATCACCTTCTCGTTGGGCGCGAACTTAAGCTGGTGGTACTCAAACTCAACCCCCCGCCGCGCGAACTCCTCGCTTTCCCAATTCAGGTCGGGCTCGATGTAATCGGTGATGACGACTTTCGCTTTCAAGGGATCTTCTTCCTATAGCCGCACCCTCTGGCCGGATGCGGCGGATTGGTAAACCGCTTCGACAACCTCCAACGCGCGCACCCCGTCTTCTCCCGTGATCGCGGGGCTGCTGCCGGCGCGGATGGAGGCCGCCAGGTCTTTCAGAAAGTGAACGCCCAGAATCCCGGTGTAACCCGGGTGGGCCTGCAATTCGAAATCGACGTAGCGCCGCGGAGCCGAGGTGTACTCCCCGCTGTCGCTGCACAGGAACAGGCGCTCCTTGACGCCCTCGAACGACGGCGCCCAGGACAGCGCTCCGCCCGTGCCGCGCAATCCGAGATAGAGGTCGCGCCCGGCGGGATACGAGTCCGGAACCGTGTAGCTGATATCGAGCGCCAGCACCGTGCCTCGGCGGAACGTCAGCAGGGCGAACGAGTTGTCCTCGATGTCGTATTCCTGGTTGATCTTGACGTTGGTGGCCGTCACTTCCGCCACTTCGTCCTCCAGGAACCAGCGGTAGAGGTCGATCCAATGGACGCCCAGGTTGTACATCGGGCCGCCTCCGCTGCGCGCCTTTTGCAGCATCCAGGCGGCGTTGCCGTCGATGTAGCGGTGCAACCGGCCCGCGGCGCAACGGCCCTCGCAGCCCACGATGCGCCCCAGCGCCCCCTCCTGAATCAACCGCTTCATCTGCCGGCAGACGGGATGATAGCGCCAGACGTAAGGGGACGAGAGGAGCCGGCCGGCCTTGCGCGCCGCTTCCACCATGCGCCGTACTCCGGCGGAGTCGGCGGCCATGGGCTTTTCCACCAACAGGTGCGCTCCCTTTTCGGCGCAGGCGACGGCGGCTTCGGGGCAGTCGGCGTGCGGAAGGAAGAGCACGGCGAGGTCCAGCTTCTCGCGCTCGATCAGCTCGCGCCAATCCGAGTAAGCGCGGATACTGAAGTCCTTGGCGAAGCTCTCCACCAACGCGGCATTCGCGTCCGCCGCGGCAACCACTTCAAAATCGGGGACCGCGCGCAGAATCGGCATGTAACTGCGCGGGTGAAGATGAGAGAGTCCAAGAATACCTACGGTTAGCTTGC
>CAYOTD010000783.1:0-2573 GCA_964406685.1 uncultured Solibacteraceae bacterium
GGTGCCGGAAGAGGAATGGGACTCTCTGGCCGACTGGGGCCTGGATGCCGTCTGGCTGATGGGCGTCTGGGAGCGCAGCCCGCGCGGGGTCGAGATCGCCCGCGCCGACGAAGGTCTCCGCCAGGCCTACTGGCAGGCTCTGGAGAGCTTTACCGACGACGACGTGGTGGGCTCACCCTACGCCGTGCACCGCTACGAGGTGGACGCGCGTCTCGGCGGCCGCGCCGGCCTCGCCGCCGCGCGCCAGGCCCTGGCCCGCCGCGGCATGCGCCTCATTCTGGATTTCGTGCCCAACCACACGGCGGTGGATCACCCCTGGGTCCAGGAGCACCCGTCCTACTACCTCCCCGGCCTGCCCCACGGCCGCGATCCCAACTTCCCCGCCTGGACCGACACCCGGCAGTTGAACGCCGCCGGCGCCGCCTGGCGCCGCGCCGCCATCGCCACTCTGTGTGACATCGGCTCCCAGGCCGACGGCGTCCGCTGCGACATGGCGATGCTGCTGCTCTCCGATGTCTTCGCGCGCACCTGGGGCCTGCACCCGGTGGCGGAGTTCTGGCCCGAGGTCATCGGCCAGGTCCGCGCCACGCATCCCAACCTTCTGTTTGTGGCCGAAGCCTACTGGGACCTGGAGTGGGAGTTGCAGCAGCAAGGCTTCGACCTCTGCTATGACAAACGCCTCTACGACCGGCTCCTCCACGACAACGCCGGCAGCGTGCGCGCTCACCTCACCGCCGGCCTTGACTACCAGGGACGCCTGGTCCGCTTCCTCGAGAACCACGACGAGCCGCGCGCCGCGACCGCGTTTCCCGGCGAGCGCTACCGCGCGGCGGCCGTGGTCACCGCCACCCTCCCCGGCGCCCGCCTCTATCACGACGGCCAGTTCACCGGAGCGCGCGTCCGGCTTCCGGTCCAACTGGGCCGCCGCCCCTGGGAGCCCGCCGACACCGAGCTGCGTGCCTTCTATCGAAAGCTGCTCTCCGTGGCGCGCACCCGCTGCACGGGTCAATGGCGCCTGTGCGACGTCGAAGGCTGGCACGACAACCAGAGCTGCCGCAACCTGGTCGCCTGGACCTGGAGCGAGGGCGATCGCCGCACCATCGTCGTGGTGAATCTCTCCGGCCACCCCGCGCAAGGCCGCTTGCGCCTCCCGTGGTCCGATCTGGGAGGCTGCGAATGGCTCCTGGAAGACCCTCTGGCCGCCGAGGCCTTCACGCGCGACGGCAACGACATGCGCGACGCGGGTCTCTACGTCGCGCTCGATCCCTGGCGCTGCCACTTCCTCGTGATGGACCGCCCGCCGGCCGGCTGAACGGCCCGCGGAGCGGACGGTGAGCGATCCGCGGAGTTCGCGGTTACAATATAGGGTTGGTCAACAAGCTGGTTTTCGAGAACCTCAAGCACAGGCCGTTGCGGACGCTGTTGTCGGTCATCGCCGTGGGCGTGCAGGTCACCATGATGCTGACGCTGGTGGGGCTGAGCGACGGCATGCTTCAGGACTCGCGCGGGCGTGCCCGCGGCGTTGGTGCCGACATCTGGGTGAAGCCGCCGGGCAGTTCCGTCATCAGCTTCAGCGCGGCGGGAATGCCCGAGGCGCTGTTGAGCTTCTTCCTCAAAATGCCGGAGGTCGAGAACGCCACCGGCAACGTCGTGCAGCCCATCGGCGGCGTCAACACCGTCACCGGCATCGACCTGGAGCGCTTCAACCAGATTAGCGGCGGCTTCCGCTACCTCAAGGGCGGCCCGTTCCGCAATCCCGACGACATCATCGTGGACGAGTACTACGCGCGCCAGAACAAGATCGCGGTGGGCAGCCGCGTGGACCTGCTCAACCGCCCCTGGCGCGTCTGCGACATCGTCGAACCGGGCAAGCTGGCGCGCCTCGTCATCCCGCTGCGCACCTTGCAGGACCTGACGGGCAATACGGGCAAGCTGAGCCAGATCTTCCTGAAGCTGCGCGATCCTGCCGTCGTGGACGGGGTCGTGGCTTCTCTGCGCCGGCAGCTCAACGGCTACCAGATCTACTCCATCGAGGAGTTCACCTCGCAGTTCTCGGTGGAGAACGTGCCCGCGCTGAAGGCCTTCATCAACGTGGTGGTGGGCCTGTCGGTGGTGGTGGGATTCCTGGTGGTGTTCCTGTCCATGTACACGGCGGTGCTGGAGCGCACCCGCGAGATCGGCGTGATGAAGGCGCTGGGAGCTTCGCCCGCTTACGTGCTGAACATCCTGTTTCGCGAGAAGGTGCTGCTGGCCGTCATCGGGTCGCTGCTGGGCATCGTCTTTACCTACGGAACCCGCTGGGCCATCATGACCCTGGTGCCGGCCTCGCTGACCCAGGTGATCGTGCCTCGCTGGTGGCCGATCGCCGCCGCCATCGCCGTGGGCGGCGCGATGCTGGGCACCATCTACCCCGCGCTGAAGGCCGCCCGCCAGGACGCGATCGAGGCGCTGGCCTATGAGTGAGCGGCCCCTGATCGAGATCCGCGACCTGCGCAAGGTCTACCGCGTCGGCGAGGTGGAGGTCCCCGCGCTGCGCGGTGTCAGCCTGGAGGTGGCGCGCGGCGAGTTTCTCG
>CAYOTD010000784.1:0-2570 GCA_964406685.1 uncultured Solibacteraceae bacterium
CAACCGCAACCGCTTCCTGGCGGCCAAGAACTTCTTTGCCACCCACCTGCCTCTCGGGCAATACAACCGCAACGAGTTTGGTGGCAACTTCTCCGGCCCGGTCTTCCTCCCGTCGCTGTATAACGGCAAGGATCGCACCTTCTTCTTCTTCAACTGGGAAGGCTTCCGGCGGCGGCAGGCCACCACGTTGAGCAGCCAGATGCCCACCGAGGCGCAGCGCAGCGGTGACTTCTCCGCCTTCGCCGCCATCAAAGACCCCATGGCGGGAGGGACGCCATTCCCCAATAACCGGATTCCCTCCACGCGCTTCAACCCCGTGACTCAGCAGATCTTGAAGCTATATCCCCTGCCGAACCAGCCCGGCTCCGGCGTCAACCTGATCGAGAACGTTCCGGTGCCCGAGCACGTCAACCGCATGTCCTTTCGCATCGATCACACGATCTCGGCCAAGGACCAAATCAGCGGATCGCTGATGCAGGGGCTGACCGGGCCGAACGCCTCGCCGGGCGCCACCAGCGTTTTCGGCGGCATGGAGGAGTTGGGCGAGCACAACTACCACACCACGCTGGGATGGACCCGGCTGGTGAGCGCCTCCATGGTGAACGAGCTGCGCCTGGGTTACTCGCACGTGCGCGTGTTCCGCACGCCGCAGTTGAGCACGCACGATCCGAGCGCCTACATTCCCGGGCTCGGGCCGCAGGACATCGGCGGCCCGCCGACCGTTTACATCACCAACATCACCGGGATGTCGGAAGCCGGCTCGAAGGATCTCGACCAGACCATTCAGGTCACCGACAACGCGACCAAGACCGTGGGGACGCACTCGTTCAAGGCGGGGTTCACCTTCATGCGCCTGGACCACTGGAACCTCGCCGCCACCTCTCCCCAACGCGGACGGTTCAACTTCAACGGCCAGTACTCGGGGAACGCCTTTGCGGACTTCATGCTGGGATACCCCAACTACACGCAGTTGCCTCTGCCCTCGGCCAGCGCCTCGCGTCTGTTCCAGAAGCGCTTCTCCTGGTTCGTCCAGGACGAGTGGCGGGTCACGCCAAAGCTGACGGTGAGCTACGGACTGCGCTACGAACTGGCCAACGGCCAGCCGAGCGCCACCGGGAGAACCGCCATGTTCGTTCCCAATTTGGGAAAGGTCGTGGTTTTCCGCGACAGTTATCCCGTTGGCACGATTCCTATCCTGCGGGACAGTTTACAGATCCCGCTGGCCAAGGACGTGGGCCTTTCCACCGACGTCTGGAGCCTGATCGGGCAGGATCACAACAACTTCGCTCCCCGGCTGGGGCTGGCTTACCGGTTGCGGACGGGCACCGTGGCGCGCGGAGCGTTCGGCATGTTCTACAACTCGGTTGGAACCGGCACTCTGGCCAGCGGTCTGTACACAAACCCGCCCTTCTCCGTCGCGCAGACCTTCGAACAGCCGTCGGGACCGGTCCCCGCTTTCACCATGAGCAATCCCTTCTCGACCTCCGGGACCATTCCCGCCAATCCGAGCGCGTACTATCTCCCCAAAGTTGTCTATCCGTACACGATCCAGTGGAACTTCACGGTGGAACAGGAACTGCCTCAAGCAATG
Organism: uncultured Solibacteraceae bacterium; assembly: GCA_964406685.1. Taxonomy (GTDB): domain Bacteria; phylum Acidobacteriota; class Terriglobia; order Bryobacterales; family Bryobacteraceae; genus JACQZT01. The sequence continues at coordinate 1,592 of CAYOTD010000784.1, forward strand.
GGCCTGCGCCTGTCCTACGTGGGCGCGCACAACGTGAAGCAGAGCGCGGCGCACGTGGGCGGCTCGGGAGTGACCACCAACCTGGACCTGAACTACGTGCCGCCGGCTCCCGGCGCCGCACAGCCCCGCCGGCCCTACCAGCCGTACTCCAATATCACGGTCACCAACGCCCCGTTGTTCCAGAGCAGCCTGAACACGCTGCAAGCGGGTTTGCAGAAGCGCTTCAGCAAGGGGTGGCTGCTGAACGCGGAGTACCAGTTCGTGCGCGTCCTGGGCACCGAAGGCTTCCTGGATCAGCGAAAGACCAACGACTCGCGCGGCAACATGAACGGAATCCGCACGCATGTGCTGGTGGCCAGCTACTCATATGAGTTCCCCTTCGGGCACGGCCGGGCGGTGTGGGGCGATGCCAGGGGAGCGGCCAACCTGCTGGTCTCGGGATGGACGGTTTCCGGGATTTCCACCTTCATGACCGGCGCGCCGTTCTCGGCCTTCTGTAGCACGTCCGTACAGGGGTCGGTGTGCGGCCGTCCCGACGTTGTCGCGGGCGCGGCGCTGTATCCGGCCAACCAGACCATCGCCCAGTGGTTCAACCCCTCGGCCTTCAAGGTGTCCCCCGATTTCACCTATGGCAACTCCGCCTACAATATGCTGCGAGGGCCCGGCCGGCAGAACTGGGACCTCAGCCTGGCGAAAAACACGCGCATCACCGAAAAGCTGAACCTGCAACTGCGGCTGGACGCCTTCAGCACCTTCAACCACCCGCAGTTCAGCAACCCCAGTTCCACCATCACCAACGCGGCCACGGTGGGCAAGATCACCAGCGCCACCGGCAACCGCACCATGCAGATCGGCGCGAAATTGCAGTTCTGACCGGCACGGTGTAGGCTGACACACCATGTACCCGGTTTTTCGGACTGCCCTCTTCGCCTTCCTCCTGGCGTCCCCCGGCGCCGGAGCAAAGGGTGGCGGCGGGTTG
>CAYOTD010000785.1:0-2566 GCA_964406685.1 uncultured Solibacteraceae bacterium
GATCGAGAAGTCGCCGTCCGGCCCCTGGCCGCCGGCCTGGTCCAGCACCTTCAGCGCAATCAGTCCGTTGGTGAGGTACGCGTTCTTGATGGCGGTGAATCCGGCATCGGCGGGCTTTACCCGTGAGAGAGTCAATGCGTCCCGTTCGAGGATCGCCAGCGCGTCGGCCGGCAGCAACAGCACGCCGCGTTTGGCGGCGGGATCGACGTCGATGCGGACGACGTAGGCCTGGACCGCCTGCCGCAGCGCCTCGTCCGCGTGGCCCGTCCTCAGCGCGTCGCCGATCGTGGCGATCTGTTTGAACGCCCACGCCCGCAGATCGACTGCGTTCACAGGCGTCGCAACGCTGGCCCCCGCGGCGGCCAGTTCCGTCTCCAGCGCCGCCCGCCGTTTCCGCAGGCCCACCAGCGTGTCCCGCAGTTCGGCCAGGTCGTCGAGTTCGCCGTCGGCCAGCAGGGCCACCACGCTGGCGATGCGTTTCTGGACCGCCTTCAGGTCGGCATCGACGCGGCCGCGCCGGTCGTCGGGCCGCGCGCGGGTCTGGACCATCTTCACGAACCGGTCCACCGCCTTCTCGACGGCGGCCCGGTCGCCCGCGACGAGGCGACGGACCTGCGCCAGGACGAAGGCGTCGAGGGCCTCAGCGTTGAGGTACGTCGGGTCGCAGCCCATGCGGCCGTAGCGCATGTACGCGCCGTCCATGTAGTACCGCATCTGTCCGCCGGTCCCGCCCCTGCGGCCGGTGAAGTTCATGCCGCAGCGCGTGCACTTGACCAGCCCGCTGAGCAGGTAGCGGTTGGTCGGCCGGGCCAGTCCGCCCATCCGGGACCGCCGGTCGATTTCCTCCTGGACGCGCTGCCACAGGTCGGCGCTGACCAGCGGCTCGTGGACGTTCTCGACCACCACCCACAGGTCCGGGCTGTTCCGCTCGCCGTTGGGGTTGCGCGCCGGCGGTCGCAGCGAGCCGTCGGGTGAGGGGGCGTTGATTCGGCTCTTGTTGGTGCGGTTCCAGACCAGCGCGCCCTTGTAGACCGGGTTCCGCAGGATGCTGGAGACGGTGCTGTGCTCCCAGCGCCGGCCCATCGGCGTGCGGACGCCAGCGGCGTTGAGCCGCATGGCGATGGTGCGGAGGCCCACCCCGCCGGCGCACCACTCGAACATCCGCCGCACGACGCGGACGCGCTCGGCCGGGCCGGGCACGAGGCGCACGATGTCGGACTTCGCCTTCGGCAGGGATTCGCCGCGCGGCAGCGTGCGGAGCAGCGTCCCGTCCGGGGCCAGTTCCTGGCGGCTGCCGTCGGGCATCTCGCGCAGCAGGCGGAGCACCTTGCCGTCGGGGGCGCGGTACTGGCGGTCGTAGCCGAAGGGCGCCTGGCTGCCCAGACGGCTCTTGCGCTGGGTCAGGTGCGAGAGCTGGCCGCGAATGCAGTCGCGGGCCAACTTCACGCTGTATTGGCGGGCCTGCCAGGACTTCACGCCCTGGAGCAGCTCGCCCTCGTCGCCCTCGGGAATGCCCTCGGCGGCGAAGACGACCTCGACGCCGGCGAGCTTGAGCCGGTGCAGGTAGTAGCCGGTCTCGTTCGTGCCGCCGCGACTGAAGCGCGAGATGTCGTAGACCAGCACGGCGTCGAAGTTGCGGCCGTGCTCGGCGTCGTGCAGCAGGCGCTCGAACGCCTCACGGCCACGGGCGCTCGTTCCGCTGATCGCGTCGTCCACGTACCAGCGCAGGATGCGGTAGCCGTGCTCGGCGGCCCATTTCTCGACGTAGGCCTGCTGATCCGGGATCGAAGTTTCCTGCATGTCCGTCGAGCGGCGGGCGTAGCCGGCCGCCGGGATCAACTTCTTGGCGCTCATGTTTCACCGTCCTTCCGGGCCACGGGGACCCGCTCACCCTTGGCTCGTTTCGGCCCGGACAGCAAGGCCAGTCGGGCCGGATTCGGCCGCGAAAACCGCTGAAAAAAACGGCCGAAATGCGCTTGCTTCCCCCGCCCGTCGAGGTAACTGACTGCCCCGCTCGCATGGCGAGCCGCCCGGGCGCGGGCCCGGGCGAACGCGGAAACGCATGCTGGAGACGCACGATGAGCAAGAAGACGAAGAAGACCAGCGCGACGAAGAAGGCCGCCACGAAGAAGGCCACCCGGCCGCAAAAGTCGGACATGTCCGCCCGGCCCACGAAGGCGGCGAAGGACGCCACGCCCGCCGACAAGCCGATGAGCGGGCTGGACGCCGCCGCCAAGGTCCTGCAGGACGCCGGCGAGCCGATGCGGGCACGCGAGCTGGTGAACACGATGATCGAGCGCGGGCTCTGGAAGAGCGCCGGCCGCACACCGTGGGCGACGATCTACGCGGCCGTCATCAGAGAGATCGCCGCCAAGGGTGACGCCGCCCGGTTCCGCAAGACGGATCGCGGGCTGTTCACATTCAACGGGTAGCATCGGATTCCTTTCCGCCTTCCGACCCCGGCCCGGCGCCGGGGTTTTCTTCGGCCGCCGCCAGCGCCGCTTCCATCCGCTTGAGCCGCTGCCACTCGGCCAGCGGCACGAGCACCACGTCCATCGCGCGGTAG
>CAYOTD010000786.1:0-2564 GCA_964406685.1 uncultured Solibacteraceae bacterium
GGATCACAACGCGATGCTGGACCCCACCTGCCCCGACATCACCGGCCGCGTGCTGGAAGCGCTTTGCCGCTGCGGCCTGCCGCCGGACCACCCGGCCATCCAGCGCGGCGTGCACTACCTGACCACACACCAGAAACCGGACGGAAGCTGGTACGGGCGCTGGGGGGTCAACTACATCTACGGCACCTTCCTGGCCCTGCGCGGCTTGGGCGCCGCGGGCGCGGGTATCACGCCCGCCATGGAGAAGGCCGTCGGCTGGCTGCGGTCGGTGCAGAATGAAGACGGCGGATGGGGCGAGAGTTGCGCCGGCTACGACAAACACCGCTTCGTCTCCGCGCCCAGCACGGCCACTCAGACCGCTTGGGCGCTGCTGGGCCTGGCGGCCGGCGGGGCGAAATCGACCGTCTCCGCGAGCAAGGGCGTCGATTACCTGCTCGACACCCAACGCCCGGACGGCACCTGGCACGAACAGCACACCACGGGCACCGGATTCCCCTGCGTCTTCTACCTGACCTACACGATGTACCGGCAGTACTTCCCCCTGCTGGCCCTCGCCGTCTACGGCCAGCGGCCCGGAGAAGCGCCGCTGTCGGCCGCCTGAGGGGCGGCTCTCAGCGCGCCGCCGCGATGCGCACGTGCAGCCGCGCCACGGCCTTCTGCCCGCGCGCGTTGCTCCGCTGGACGGTGACGATGTAGTCGCCGGCTTTGGCGAAGGCGTGGGTGGTGATGGCATAGCCGTCCCGGGCCAGCGCTCTCACGTTGCCGTCGGACTTGGTCCTCACCGCAGCGCTGCCGTCGCCGAAATCCCACACCTCTTCTCCGTCGGTGGTGCCGAAGGCTCGCGCCTGGAAGGTGATGGCCTGGCCGGGCCGGAGGCCCAGGGTGGGCGCGTAGGCGGCATGGATGGTGGGCGGGCGCTGGTCGGGATGGGCGGGATCGCCGATGTGGACGGTGGCGAAGTCGTAGGCGATGCGGCCGCCGTCGTCGGTGATCTTGAGCGTCTCCGAGAAGTCGCCGGGCCGCAGGTATACGCGCTCGACGCGGCTGCCGGCCCCTGCTCGGTGGTCCACTCGTAACGGACGATCTTCGAACGCCGGCTCCACGAGCGCGTGCCGTCCAGCACGACCTTCTCGCCCACCACGCCGGCCACGTGGGGACGGGCGACGGCGATCAACTCCGGCCGTTGTTCCCTCTGCCAGGCTTCCCAAAGAAACGCGTACCCCTCGATCATGCCCCACTTGCCCGACGGCTGCCGGCCGAGGATCTCGTAGTGCAGGTGCGCCCATCCACCGCTGCTTCCTTCCTTGCCCAGCGTTCCGATCTTCTGCCCCATGCGCACGCGCTCGCCCAGGCGGACCGAAGGGTCGAACGAGATCAGGTGGACATAGCAGTGGAGCCAGCCGCGCGAATCGCGCACGTAGAGGTGGTCGTGCCGGCTCTCCACCGGCCAGTCGCCTTGCCGGTATTCGGGCAACGTCTGCCTGCCCAGGGACACCACCTCTCCCTCGGTCGCCGCCAGGACATCCACCATCCCCTCGGCGCCGCCGATATCCAGAGCGCCGTGGTAGTAGACCTGAGTGTTCGTGAACGTGATGCCGTCGTCCACGAAGGTCGGCTCGTTGGCCATCTGGGTGTTGGTGGCGAACCAGAGTTGGCGGGCGGGATAAACGAAGCTCCCCGGAGGCATCCAGGGCGAGCCGGCCGGCCAGACGCGGATGCGCGCCTGTTTGACCAGGCCCCACTGGTCGCTCCGCGCGTTGCTGTAGTAGGCGCGGGTGACGGCGCAATCGGCTTGCACGCCGCCGGCCGCGACGGGCAGGTTGTAATTGCCGCACGCCAGCGTTGTCCGGGCGCCGTTGATCTCGACGTCCACCAACGCCGAGCGGATGGCCGAGCGCATCCGGTCTCGAGTTTCGCGCACGGCGGTGAGCTTGATCGTGACTTCGCCCGCACCGGGCAGTCTCACCGTTTCCGCGGTTCCCACGTCCAGGTCCACGACGCGGAACAACGGCTCTTCCGCGGCGGCGGCCGCCAGCGCGGCCACCACGGCCATCCATCGCATCGAATGTCCTCCAGTCGGCGGCCGGGACGCCGCTACTTGGCCTCTTCCAAAACCCGGCGGATGCGCGCGCGTTGCGGCCGGAACAGGGCGTTGATGTGCTTCTTCAGGTCGTCGAAGATGTCGTCCGGCGGGCGGTTGGCGTCCACCACAACGAAGTCGTACTTCTTCACCATGCGATCCAGCGCGCGGATCATGCGCGCCTGGTAACGCACGAAGCTGTCGTGCATGTCGTTGCCGAAGCGCATGTCCATCCCGCTTTCCCAGTAATCGAACGCGCCCCGCCCCACCACCACGCGCGAGACCAGATGAGGAACGTCGGCGCGCAGGTAGTAGACGGCGTGCGGAACCAGCCCGAAACTGGCCACCCGCTCGATCCAGGCCCGGTCCTCGCCGCGCGCGATGGCGCGCGCGATCATCGAGTAGATGTAGCGGTCCGTCAGCACGACGAAGCCGGCGCGCAGGGCGGGAATGATCTCGTTCTCCAGCCGGTCGGCGAAGTCGG
>CAYOTD010000787.1:0-2545 GCA_964406685.1 uncultured Solibacteraceae bacterium
CGCCCGGCTTGCGCGAGTAGTCCAGGTAGAGCATCGAAGCCACGGCGTCCACGCGCAGTCCGTCGATGTGGTACTGCTTCAGCCAGAACAGACCGCTGGAGATCAGGAAGCCGCGTACCTCGTTGCGGCCGAAATTGAAGATCAGCGTGCCCCAGTCGCGGTGTTCGCCTTTACGCGGGTCCGCATGCTCGTACAGCGCTGTGCCGTCGAAATAGACAAGGCCGTGCGCGTCCTTGGGAAAGTGCGCCGGCACCCAATCGACGATGACCCCGATGCCGGCCCGGTGGCAGCGGTCGACGAAGTACATGAAGTCGTGCGGCGAGCCGAACCGCGAAGTGGGCGCGAAATAACCGATGACCTGGTATCCCCACGAGCCCGAGAACGGGTGCTCCATGATCGGCAGCAGTTCGATGTGCGTGTAGCCCATCCGCTGGACGTAGGCAACCAGCGTGTCGGCCAGCTCGCGGTAGCTCAGGGGCCGGCCGCCGGGAGCGCGCATCCACGACTCCAGGTGGACCTCGTAGATCGAGACCGGTTCCTTCAGGGTGTTAGCGCGCGCCCGCCGATTCATCCACTCGGAGTCGTTCCACTGGTAGGAATCGAGATCGGCCACAAGGGAAGCGGATTTCGGCGGGACTTCGCAGGCAAAGGCGAAGGGGTCCGCCTTCAACTGCTGGTAACCGTGGAAACGCGAGCGCACGAAGTACTTGTAGGCGGCGCCGGGGCCCAGGCCGGGGATGAACAGTTCCCAGACACCGGAGCTGCGCAGGCGCATCGGGTGCCGGCGCGTGTCCCAGTCGTTGAACTCGCCGACCAGCGTCACCACTTCGGCGTTGGGCGCCCAGACGGCAAAGCGCACCCCCGCGACGCCTTCGCACGTCGCCAAGTGCGCGCCGAGCGAGCGGTAGCTTTCGTAGTTGGTGCCCTCGGCGTGCAGGTGCAGGTCGAAGTCGGTCAGCAGGGGAGGGAAGCGATAGGGATCGTCGATCTCAAGTGTGGAGCCGTTCCACAGCGTCAGGCGCAGGCGATAGTCCTTCGGCTTGCCTTTGAGCGAAGCGACGAAGAAACCCTGGCGGTGCTGCCGGCTCATGGGCGCGGAGACGCCATCGGCGACGATCGCGACGGACTCGGCCTGGGGGAGGAAGGCGCGCACCTCCCACGACCTTGCGCGGTTCGGGGCGACCGCGTGAGGCCCCAGTATGTGGAACGCGTCGCCATGGTAGCCCCCGACGATCGCCTCGATCTCATCGTGCTTCATGACAGTAACCGCTATTATGGCAAGAATGGCCGGTTTCCTACAGCAATTGCCGAAAGCGGAATTGCACGTGCATCTGGAAGGATCGATCGAGCCGGAGACTTTGCTGGAACTCGACCCGTCGCTTACCCGGGCGGTCATCGACGAGAACTATGCCTGCGGGGACTTCGCCGGGTTCATGCGCGCCTATGAATGGGTGAACCGCTTCCTTCGCACGCCGGACGACTACGCCCTGATCACGCGGCGGCTGCTGGAGCGGATGGCGGGCGAGAACGTGTGGTACGCCGAGGTCAGCCTCTCAGCCGGCGTCATCCTGTGGAAAGAGCAGGACCTCGCCGCCATCGACGAAGCCGTGCGCAAGGCGGCCGAAGGCTCGCCGGTGCGGGTGCGCTGGATTTGGGACGCCGTGCGGCAGTGGCCGGTGGAGGACGCCATGCGAGTGGCCGAGATGGCCGCCGAGCGCGTGGAGTGCGGCGTGGCCGGATTCGGTTTGGGCGGCGATGAAACGCGCGGTCCGGCGGAGAAGTTCGCCCAGGTGTTCGCGTTCGCACGCTCTCGGGGCCTGTGCCTGGCGCTGCACGGCGGCGAGATCACGGGGCCGGAATCGGTCTGGGCGGCGCTGGAGCTGGGCGCGAAGCGGATCGGGCACGGCATCGCCGCCGCGCGCGACCCGAGCCTGCTCGACGCCTTGCGCGAAGCCGGCGTTCCGCTGGAGATCTGCATCACCTCCAACGTATTGCTGGGCGCGGTCGAGAGCCTGGAGGCGCATCCGGTGCGCCGCATCTTCGAGGCCGGAGTCCCGGTGGTACTGAATACGGACGATCCGGGGATGTTCCGCACCACGCTTACACGTGAATTCGAGATTGCCCGCGACGCCTTCGGCTTCCGTGAGGAAGAGTTGCGCGCGGTCGCCCAAAACGGATTCCGCTACGCGTTCGCCGTCGCCGGGTCTGGAATTCAGGTACCATCTTCCTGATGGGTAAGTTCAAACCGGCCCGGCCTAAAGGGAGCAAGGCGCCGGGCAAGCCGGGAGCGGTGCCGTGCATCATCGTTGTGATCTCAGGCATGGCGTTGCTGTCGCTGCTCTTCTATCTGGTGATGTCCTCGTATTCGAAATGAGACCGGATCAACGCTTGCCTGACCAATTGCGCCCCGTGCGGCTGGAGTGCGACTACCTGCTGACCGCGGAAGGCTCGGTGCTGATGGAGATCGGCAACACGCGGGTGCTGTGCGCGGCCACGGTGGAGGAGTCCGTGCCGCAGTGGATGCGCGGATCGGGACGGGGATGGG
>CAYOTD010000788.1:0-2543 GCA_964406685.1 uncultured Solibacteraceae bacterium
TCCGGCCGCCACCGCCCGCAGGCCCAGCCGCGCCAGGTCCGACTTGCGGGTGGGCGCCAGCGCGCCGATGCCGCCGATCTGAATGGCGATGGAGGAGAAGTTGGCGAAGCCGCACAGGGCGTAGGTGGCGATGACAAAGGAACGCGGATCCAGTTGGCTCTTGATGGGCCCCAGTTGCAGGAAGGCGACAAACTCGTTCAGCACCAGCCGCGTACCGAGCAGGTTGCCGATGGTCTGGCAGTCCTTCCAGCTCACGCCCATCAGCCAGGCGACCGGCGCGAACACCAGGCCGAAGATCTTCTCCAGCGATTCCGGAATCCAGCCCAGGAAGGGGAGCGTGTGCGCCCAGCCGAGCGCGCCGTTGACCAGCGCGATCAGCGCCAGGAAGGCGATCAGCATGGCGGCGATGTTCAGCGCCAGGTGCAGGCCTTCGCCCGCGCCGCGCGCCGCGGCGTCGATGAGGTTGACGCCCGGACGCTCGACCTCCACCTTCACGCCGCCGGCGGTTTCCGGCTGGTCCACTTCCGGCATCAGCATTTTGGCGAGCATGATGGTGGCCGGGGCGGTCATGATGACGGCGGTGAGCAGGTGCTTGATGTCGACTCCGGCGATCTTGACGTAAGCCGCCATCACCGCTCCGGAGACGTGCGCCATCCCCGCCGTCATGACGGTGAACAACTCGGACTGTGTCAGCCGGGGCAGGAAGGGCCGTATGGTCAGCGGCGCCTCGGTCTGGCCCATGAAGATGCTGGCCGCGACGTTGGTGGACTCGGCGCCGCTGGCCCCCATAACGCGCTGCATCACGAAGGCCATCGCCTTGATGACCACCTGCATGACGCCGAAGTAGTACAGGACGGCGAACATCGAGGCGATGAAGATGATGATGGGCAGCACCTGAAAGGCGAAGACCACGCCGAAGGGGCCGGACTTTTCGCCCAGGGGCCCGAAGACAAACCGGCTGCCCGCCTCGGCGTATTCCAGCAGGGCGTTCACTGCCACGCTGGCCGCCTGGAACAGGTAGCCGAAGCCGGTCTTCAGAACCAGAAAGGCGAAGGCGAACTGGAGACCCAGCCCCCAGAGCAGCAGCTTCGGCCTGATGGCGCGGCGGTGCGCGGAGAAGGCCCAGGCCGCGGCCAGGATGAGAATGAGACCGATCAGACCCGTGAAGCGGCCCATGGGAAGTGGTCTCAGCCGACGACTTCGAGGATCAACTCCCGCTCCTCGGGCTCGTGCGTCGAGATGCGGAAAGCATCTTCGATCAGCTGGGCGGCCTCTTCCACGCGCTCGTCCTTGGTGTAGTAGAGGCGGCAGAGGACGCCGCCGGCGTCGACGCGCTGGCCGATCTTGACCTCCAGGATGACGCCCACCGCATGGTCGATCGCGTCTTCCTTGCGGTCGCGCCCGGCGCCGACCATCGACGAGGCGCGTCCGATGTCCTCGGCATCGATGGCGCTGACGTAGCCGGCGCGCGGTGAGGCGATCTCCCGCATACCGGTGGCGTTGGGCAGAAGTTCGAAGCGGTCGAGCACCTGCGGGTTGCCGCCCTGCGCCTGGATGACCTCCTTGAACTTCTTGTAGCCGGAGCCGTTGAGCAGGCACTTCTGGGCCAGCTCGCGCGCATCGTCGAGGGTAGGCGTCACCTTGCCCAGATAGATCATCCGCGCGGCCAGTTCGAGCGAGAGCCGGGTGAGATCGGTGGGGCCGACGTTCTGGAGCGTCTGCGAGACCTCCATCACTTCCAGGGCGTTGCCGATGGCATAGCCCAGCGGCTGGTTCATGTCGGTGATCAGGGCCTGCACGCGCTTGTCCAGGCGACGCCCGATACTCACCATCATCTGCGCCAGCCGGCGCGCGTCGACCTGCCGCTTCATGAAGGCGCCCGCGCCGACTTTCACATCCAACACCAGCGCATCGATCCCCACCGCCAGCTTCTTCGACATGATCGAGGAAGCGATCAGGGGGACGGACTCGATGGTCGCGGTGGAATCGCGCAACGCGTACAGCTTGCCGTCGGCCGGAGCGACTTCCGGAGTCTGGCCGATGAAGGCCAGGCCGTGCTTCTGCAACTGCTCGCGAAACTCCTCGATGGTCAGGTCGGTGCGGAATCCGGGGATGGCCTCCAGCTTGTCGAGGGTGCCTCCGGTGTGCCCCAGGGCGCGTCCCGAGATCATTGGGATGATGGCGCCCGCCGCCGCGGCCAGCGGCGCGGCGATCAGGCTCGTCTTGTCGCCCACGCCTCCGGTGGAGTGCTTGTCCACCTTCACACCGGGCACGGAAGACAGATCGACCGTCTGGCCCGAACGGACGATGCAGTCCGTCAGGGCGCCCACCTCGCGCTCGGTCATGCTGGAGAAGAAGACCGCCATGAGGAACGCAGAGAGCTGATAGTCCGGGATACTCCCGCTGGTGTAGCCCTCGACGAGGTAGCGGATCTCTTCGACGGACAACTCCTCGCCGTCTCGCTTGCGGTGAATCAGGTCGACTGTGCGCATTCTGAGAACCTCAGGGTAACATCTTATATGTTTGAAAGTAAAGGAGACAGG
>CAYOTD010000789.1:0-2531 GCA_964406685.1 uncultured Solibacteraceae bacterium
GGAGCCGAAGGTGACGGCTATCCTGGCGCAGGACGATGAGACCGCCTGCGGGCTGCTGGACGGTCTCAACCGGCTGGGAGTCTCCGTCCCCGGCGAAATGAGCGTGATGGGCTACGACGACATCGCCGAGATCCGCTACCAGCGGCCAGCGCTCACCACCGTCCGCGTTCCCAAGGAAAAGATCGGCTGGAGCATGGCCGAGAAGATCCTGGGCATGGAGGGCGGCGAGCCGTCGCGGTCGCGCGCATTGCTGCCGGTGGAAGTGGTGATCCGGGACTCCTGCGCGCGGCCGGGAGCGGCACGGGCGGTATAATCGCTGGATGAGCTGGGTCCATCATTCGGTTTGCGCACTGGACTGTCCCGACGCCTGCTCGCTGCTGATCACCATCGAGGACGGACGCGCCACTCGCCTCAGAGGGAATCCCGACCATCCCGTGACGCGCGGGTTCGTCTGTGGGAAGGTGGCGCGGTATCTCGACCGCCAGTACGCGCCGGATCGCCTGCTTCATCCGATGAAGCGCGCCGGCGCCAAGGGCGAGGGGCGCTTCGAGCGAATCGGCTGGGACGAAGCGTTGGACACCATCGCCGCGCGGCTGACCTCCATCGCCGCCGAGTTCGGCCCGGAGTCGATCCTGCCCTACAGTTACGCCGGCACGATGGGTTACCTGAACGGTTCCGGAATGGACCGGCGTTTCTTCCACCGGCTGGGCGCGTCGCGCCTGGACCGCACCATCTGCTCGTCAACCGGGGGCGCGGCGTTAGCCCGGACCATCGGCGCGCGTTTCGGGACCGAGCCCGAGCAGTTCCGCAACGCGAAGCTGATCCTGGCCTGGGGCGCTAACATCCTGGGCACCAACGTCCACCTGTGGCCGTTCCTCGTCGAGGCGCGGCGCAACGGCGCCCGCTTCTACACCATTGATCCGGTGCGCAACCGCGCGGGCGAGTTGGCCGACCGGCACTATTTCGTCAACCCGGGATCGGACGGCGCCCTCGCGCTCGGTTTGATGCACGTCATTCTGGCCAAGAAACTGGAGGACGCCGACTACCTGGCGCGCCACACCAACGGCATCGACGCGCTGCGCGAGCGCGCGAAGCAGTACCCTCCCGAGCGCGTGGAAGCGCTGACCGGCATCCCGAAGGAGGACGTCGTCTCCCTGGCGCGGGAGTACGCCACCACACGGCCCGCGGTCATCCGCCTCAACTACGGCGTGCAGCGCAGCGAGCGCGGCGGACTGAGCGTGCATGCGATCTCCCTTCTGCCGGCCCTCATCGGCGCCTGGAAGGATCCCGGCGGCGGTCTGTTGCTGACCACCTCGGGAGCGTTCCGGGTGAATCGCGCGGCTCTCGAGATGCCGGAACTTCAATGGCGCTCTTCTCTCCGGCGGGAGGCGCGCCTGGTCAACATGAGCCGATTGGGCCACGCCCTGACCGAGCTCGACACGCCGCCGGTGAAGGCTCTGGTCGTCTACAATTCGAACCCGGCGGCCATCGCGCCGCACCAGGCACGCGTCGTGGCGGGGTTGCGCCGCCAGGACCTGTTCACCGTGGTGCTGGAGCAGTTCCAGACGGACACGGCCGATTACGCCGACATCGTCCTGCCGGCGACGACGTTTCTGGAGCACACCGACCTTTACTCCGCCTACGGCCACTACTACCTGCAACTGGCGCGGCCGGCGGTTGCCCCGGTGGGCGAAGCACGGTCCAACGTCGATGTGTTCCGCGCGCTGGCCTTGCACATGGGTTTCGACGACGACTGCTTCCGGGACAGCGAGGACGACATGATCCGCGCGCTGCTGAATTCCGGGCATCCTTTCCTGCAAGGCGTCACGCTGGAGCGGCTGGCGCGGGAGCACTCGGTGCGCATAAACGTCTCGCCGCCCGGCGAGCCGTTCCTTCCCTTCGCCACGGGAGCGTTCGAAACCGAATCGGGCCGGTGTGAGATGGGCGCTGAAGCGCTCGATTACACTCCGCCGGTCGAGTCGCGTCACGGCGACGCGGCGCTCGCCGCGCGCTATCCGCTGGAGTTGATCTCGCCCAAGAACGACGACAGCATGAACTCCTCTTTCGGAAACCGCGCATCGGTGGACGCGCAAACAGAGGTCGTATCCCTGAATGCCGTTGACGCCGCCGCGCGCGGGATCGCGGACGGAGACCGCGTGCGGGTTTTCAACGATCGTGGAGCTTGTCTCCACACGGCCGCCGTCAACCTTGCCGTCCCGGCAGGCGTGGTCCGTGTCCCAAGTGTCCGCTGGAACAAGCTCGCTCCCGATGGGCGGAACACGAATGCCCTCACCTCGGACCGGCTGGCCGACATCGGAGGCGGTCCGGTGTTTTATAGTTGTCTGGTTGAAGTGGAAAAATGCGCAAACTGATCTTCGTTCTGTTCCCTCTGGCGTCGCTCCTGCTTGTTTCCGGCGCGTGTAAGCGCAAGCAGCCGGTGAAAGTCGAAGTGATTGAAGAGGAGACCCCCGCCCTGGCCACAGTGGTCCACGTGGCCGATCCGAAGGCGACCATCCAACTGGTGACGGGCT
>CAYOTD010000790.1:0-1948 GCA_964406685.1 uncultured Solibacteraceae bacterium
AGTCCGTCGAGTCCGGCGCCGGTGACGGCGCTGGCGGCCACCACCGGAGCGCCCTCGAGGAACGAGCCGCGGACCAGATCTTCCACCTCCAGCCGGACCAGTTCGAGGATGTCCGGTTCGACCAGGTCGGCCTTGGTCAGCACGATGAGGCCGGCCCGGACGCCGAGCAGGCGGCAGATCTCGAAATGCTCGCGGGTTTGAGGCTTGATGGATTCGTCGGCGGCGACGACGAACAGCACCAGGTCGATGCCCTGGGCGCCGGCCAGCATGTTGCGAATGAAGCGTTCGTGGCCGGGAACATCGACGAATCCCATCCGAAAACCGCCCAAATCGAGGTGCGCGAAGCCGAGATCGATGGAGATGCCGCGGCGCTTTTCTTCCGCCAACCGGTCGGTTTCGATGCCGGTCAGGGCGCGGACCAGGGCGGTTTTGCCGTGGTCAATGTGCCCGGCGGTGCCGGCGATCACGTATTTCACGGCAGGCGTCCGAAGGAAACGTCTTTCCCAGTGTCATAAAAGGAGGAGACGCCGTGTCTTAGAGTCAGGCGGAGACCGGATTTGAGAAACTGTAGCGTAACATCTGCAAAAGCCGTTGCAGGCCGGTCCCTCCGCGTGCTCGCGGGGTTTACAGAGGTCATCGGCGATCTATCCATACTCAAAGCCGGCCAGACCGAACACCAGGGCGTCCTGGCTCTCCACCGGGCGCACCGCGCCGGCGGAGGGGCGGGCCATCCTCATCAACACGCGTTGCTTTTCAAAGCCGTACCGCTCGGCCAGGCGCAGCGCTTCGCGGTTGGAGGGGAGGATATCCCAATAGACGGGTTCGTGGGAGTGCCGCGACAGAAACCACTCGAGGAGGACCTGCGCCGCTTCCGGCAGACGGCAGACGCAGGGGCCGAAGTAGGCCGCGGCGTTCCCCGGGCGCCCGAGGGCGAAGCCGCCCCCGGCCACCGAGGCGGCCTCGAAGCGGCGGAAGAACTCGAGCAAGCGCCCGCGGTCGGCGCCGAAGGCCTTCCGGTCCAACTCGGTGTCCGGCTCAAAGCCCAACTCCGAGGCCTGGAAATCGACGGGCGCGGGGTCCCGCCGCCAGCGTTCCACGGTCTGCTCGTCGCGGTATCCCAGCGACTCGTAAAGATGATGTCCCATGTCGGTGGCGTCGAGCTTGGACCAGGCGACGCCGCGTTGTTCAATGTAGGCGATGGCCTCGCGCATCAGCAGGCGGGCCAGGCCGCGGCCGCGAAACTCGGGCAGGGTCAGAACCATGCCGACCCAGGCCACGTCCCGGCCGTAGCATATGACGGTGGTAGAGGCCACGACGCGGCCGCCGATTTCCAGGGCGAAGGCTCCGTCGGGCTCCAGTTCCAGGAAGTGGCGCCAGTCGTGCTCGGTCTGGTTCCAACCGGCCGCGCGAACCAGCGCCATGGCTTCGGCGAGGTCGGCCTCGCGAAGCCTGCGGATGTGCAAATCCGGATTCATCGTTCCACAATTCTAGCCGAGCAGACACCGCCCGCGCTGGTGGAGTATGCTAGAGAGCGAGCCAATGGGCCCGGAGGAATGCCTCGGGGCGCGCGATGGCCCGTGGAACCGCCGTCAAGGCGAAGCCGGTTGAAAGATTTTCCATTTTCGGATATATGTGTGTTGTCCGGTCCGGGAGGAAACAAATCGTGAGTAAAATGTTGTCGTCTCTGTCCCGCCATAGCGGGAGTTTTGCGGCTCGCATGCTGGCGGTCGCGTTGCTGATTGCCGCCATGGCGGGGATGGCCTCCGGCCAGGTGCTCTCGTTGAGTTCCCAAACGGCGACCTTCGCCGCGACCACCGGGTCCACGACCGCGCAGTCGCAGTCGTTCACGGTCTACTCGAACGGGGCCGCTCTGACCTGGTTTGCAAGCGTCCAGGGGGAGCAGCCTGGCTGGATCACGTGGTTCACGCCGAACGGCACCACGGGCGCT
>CAYOTD010000790.1:1958-2530 GCA_964406685.1 uncultured Solibacteraceae bacterium
GCCGGAGGTTCGACGCTGACCATCACGGTGAACCCGAACGGGCTGACGGCGGGGACCTATACCCATGCTATCAACGTGTGTGGGGTGAATTCCACCAACGCGCCCTGCACTGGCAGCGGTCTGCCGATTGCGGTCACGCTTTACGTGGGCACCGGGGGCACGATCGCGGTCAGCACGAACACGATGACCTTCAACGCGACGGTGGGGGGAAGCAGTCCGGCCACGCAGACGCTCACCGTCTCGACGTCGAGCACGTCGAGCACGCCGGTGTCGTCCTCCATCGCCTATACGGGCACGACCGGCTGGCTTTCGATCAACCCGCCGAGCGGAACGGTGACCAATAGCGGGCCGATGTACATCTACGTGACGGCCACCACCGGCAGCCTGGCGGCGGGAACGCACCAGGCAACCATCACGCTGAACTCGGGATCGAACACGGAAGTGGTAACGGTCAACTTCACCGTGCAAGCGGCCAGCACCATCAGCGCCAACACGACGGTCACCATGAACGGGGTGTACGGGTCGAGCGCGCCGGTATCCACCAGCCTCATCATCACGAACACCACCACCAG
>CAYOTD010000791.1:0-2523 GCA_964406685.1 uncultured Solibacteraceae bacterium
AGATCTCGCCCGCGGTCAATCCGCTGAAGATTATTCCCAACGCCACTTTCGGCGGGATCACCGGCGCCGCCAACCTCTATGTGGAAGGGCGGTACCCGTTCACGCAGCTTGGGGTTGTGCCCAGCCTGACGGACACCATCACCAAGACGATGGGAGCGCATACGCTGAAGGCCGGCTTCACGGTGGATATGCTGTGGCACTACACGAACATGGACGCCGCCACGCACGGCGCCTTCGACTTCAGCCGGAACACGGTGAACCCGCTGGACACCAACTATGCCTATGCCAACGCGGCGCTGGGCGTGTTCAGCACCTACAGCGAGGCCAGCGCGAACGAACGCATGCACTGGCGCCAGCGCAACATCGAGTGGTTCGTGCAGGACAGTTGGAAGGCGACGCGCCGGCTGACGCTGGAGTACGGCGTGCGGTTCTGCTGGTTCACTCCGACCTGGGACTCGAAGGGATTCGCCTCGGTGTTCTCCTTCGGAAAATACGACTCGTCCCGGAAGACCAGTCTTGTCGAACCGGTCCTGGTGAGCGGCGCCCGGAGGGGGTATAACCCGGTGACCGGGGCCACGCTGCCGGCGGCGGCCATCGGCTCGATCGCGGGCTGGGGCGGTACCGCGTGGAACGGGATGCAGGTCGTCTCCCAGAACCCGGATATGCCTCGCGGCGTCTATGAGAAACGCGCTCCCCACCTGGCTCCTCGCGTGGGCTTCGCCTACGATGTTTTCGGCAACGGCTCGACCGCCGTGCGCGGCGGGTTCGGCGTGTTCTACAACGATCCGGGCTACAGCGTGTTCTACCTGTTCGCCTACAACCCGCCGCTGATCGTGACGCCGACGCTGTACTACGGCGAGATCTCGACGTTCCTGTCCACACCGGGCGTGACGTTCCCTCAGGCCGCCTACAGCGCCGACACAAAGCGCAAGATCCCCACCGTCATGGATTTCAGCCTTTCGGTGCAGCAGAAACTGCCCTTCGGCACGGTGCTGGACGCCGGCTACTCCAGCTCGGTGTCGCGGCACCTGTTCTGGACGCGGGAGGTGAACGCGGTCCCGATGGGGAGACGCTTCGACGCCGCGTACAAGGACTCCACCACCGGCTCGGCTTTGTCGACGGCGTTCCTGACCCCGATCCGGGGATACACCAGCATTCTTCAATATGAGGCGAACGGCACCTCCAACTACCATTCGCTTCAGGTCTCCGCGAACCGGCGCTTCGCCGCCGGGCTTCAGTTCGGGGCCTCCTGGACCTGGTCGAAGGCCATGGGCTTTGTCGATGCCGACAGCTCGGCCGTTTCGGCGCTCACCGATCGCCGCTGGGACTACGGGCTGGCCTCGTTCGACCGGACCCACGTCCTGAAGCTGAACGCCATCTGGGATCTTCCCAAGACGCCGTGGAAGAACCCGATCGTGAAAGCTGTCCTGAACGACTGGCACACGTCCCTCATGCCCACCTTCATCAGCGGCGCGCCGCTGGGCGTGGGCTGGAGCTCGACGGCCGGCACCGACATCACCGGAACGCCCAGCCAGGGAGCGCGCATCGTGGTGACCGGCAACCCGGTCCTTTCCAAGAGCGATCGCACCTTCAGCACCAACTTCCGCACCGGCGTCTTCCAGATGCCGGCGGTGGGGACGCTGGGCAACGCGGCCAAGACGCTGGTCCGCGGACCGGGCATCAACAACTGGGATATCGGTATCTTCAAGAGCTTCCCCATCAAGGAGTTCGCCCGCATCCAGCTTCGCTGGGAGATGTACAACGCGTTCAACCACACGCAGTTCAGCTCGTTTGACACGGCGGCGCGCTTTGACGCCACAGGCAAACAGGTCAACGCGCAGTTCGGCCAGTACACCGCCTCGCGCAGCCCGCGCACGATGCAGGCCGCGCTGCGGTTCGAGTTCTGAGCCAGGAAGATGAATCGCCGAGACCTTATTCACGTTTTGGGAGGCTGCGCCGGGGTGGCGGCGCAGCTTCCCGCGGCGCAGAACGCGCCCGCCCATTATGCCGCCGTTCCGGCGGTGCTGCCGGGAGACGCGGAGGCGTACTTCACCGAAGAGAAGCTCCGCGCCCTGGTCGATATGACGAGGCCGCTCGCGAAGGCGAAGTACGAGGTGGCCGCCTACAACTATCCCTGCTGGCACCCGTGCGAGTGGTTCGGGAAGTACTTCGGCAAGGGATGGACGCAGTACCAGTCGCTGCGCGACTCCCGGCCTCTGTATCCCGGGCACCTGTTCCCCAAGTATCCGCTGTGGGGCGAGTACAACGAGGCCGATCCGGTCTGGGCGGCGCGCGAGATCGACGCCGCCGCCGACCACGGCATCGACGTCTGGATGCACTGCTGGTATTGGCACGAGGGCGTCATGCGGTGCCAGGCGCAGTTGGACAACGGCCTGCTGAAGGCCGCCAACCGGCAGAAGTTGAAGTTCGCCCTCATGTGGGCCAACCACGACTGGAGCAACCACTGGCCGGGGACCTCGGACGGCCAGACGGCGCCCATGTCCCGCCAGCGCCACAGCGAAG
>CAYOTD010000792.1:0-2523 GCA_964406685.1 uncultured Solibacteraceae bacterium
TTTCCGCCAGCCCAATTACTGGCGCATCGGCGGCAAGCTGGTGTTCGGAATCTACTCGATCGGTTCGGTGCTGCGGGACATGACGCCGGAGGGTTGGCTTCGCGCGGCGGCGCTCATGCGCGAGCGGGTGGCTAAGGCGGGGCTGGGGGATATCCACTTCCAGGCCAGCGCCATCAACGCCGGCGACGCGGCCAAGGTGAAGGACCTGGGATTCGAGAGCGCCACGCAGTATAACACCAGCGGGGCCACCATCCGTGGCCTTCCCAAGGGCGGCCGGGCGCCTTACGGGAAACTGGCTTCCGGCGCCATCGCCGAGTGGCGCACACTGCGGGACAAGTGCGCCGTGCCGTTCTTCCCCAACTGCACGGTGGGTTGGGACAACAGCGCACGGGTGGGGCCCAGCGCCCGCATGGTGACGCAGCGGTCGCCGGATCAGTACGAGCGGCTCATGGTCGCGTCCAAGTACTTCTTGGCCGAGTCCGGGCCCGAGGTTCCCAGAATCGTCTTTCTGGCTTCGTGGAACGAGTGGACCGAGGATCATGTGCTGATTCCGGATACGGTTTACGGATACAGCTATCTGGAGGCTATCCGGCGGGTGTTCCGCGGTTGAGGCAGTCTTATTCTTCCGGCGCGTAGCCGGCGATGGTCAAACCTGCCTCGTCGGCGCGCGCCAGCATTTCCTCGCGGTCCAATAGAAGCGTTCGGCCGGCATCTACGGCCATGGCTGTGGTGCCGGTTTCGCGCATTACCGCGATGGTATCCACGCCCGCTACCGGAACGTCGAACAGCAGGTGGCCGCGCCGGCGCGACGTCTTTACCAGCGTTAGCGGGCGGCCGTTCACCAGCCCCGCGGCGCGGCGCAGCATGGCATCGGTACCCTCCATCGCTTCCACTGCCACGCAGGCGCGATCGGACACGGCCACGCTCTGGCCCACGTCCATCCCGGAGAGCCCGTTGGCGATGCGGCGGCCGTAGGCGATGTCGCGCTGCTCGCCGGCGTTCGGCGCACGGCGAGTCATGGGGCCCGCGGTGGCCAGCAGAGGCTTGAGCAGCGCGGTGGAATCCATCAGGCGAATGCCTTCGTCCTCGAGGATCTTCACTACGCCGCCGATGAGGGCGTCGGTGTTCTTCTCGCGCAGGCCGGCGAGCAGTTTGACCAGGCGCCAGTCGGGGCGGATGGTGGAGAAGATTCTGGCGTGCTTCACCTGCCCGGCCATGACTACTTCGCCGATGCCTTCCTGCTTGAGGATCTCGATCAGCCGGCTGAGGGCGCCCAAGGAGATCCAGTAGGTGCGGGCGCCGAGTCCGTCAACTTCCTGGAACGCCTCTTCCTTGATGGCCACGGTCACGACTTCGTGGCCCAGTTTGCGCGCGGTTTCCAGCGCCAGGATGGGGAAGCGCCCGTTGCCGGCAATCAGAGCGTACTTCATTTCACGCAGCCGCGCTCGGAGGAGTGGATGAACTCGATGACCTCGTCGATCTCGGCGCACGAGGGCACTTCCTGGCGGATGCGCTCGATGGCCTGCGTGGTGTTGAGTCCCGACCGCGTGAGAATGCGGAAGGCGTTTTGCAGGCTCTCGATGACTTCGGTGGGGAAGCCGCGCCGCTCCAGGCCCGTTTTGTTGGCGCCGAACACTTTGATCTCGCGCGGGGTGACGCTCATCGAATACGGCATCACGTCCTGCGTGACCACGCTGTAGCCGCCGATGTAGCAGTGGCGGCCCACGCGGCAGAACTGGTGGACACCGCAGGCGGCGCCGATGCCGGCCCAGTCGTCCACCGCCACATGGCCGCCCAGGGTGGCGGCATTGGCCAGAATGGTGTGGCTGCCGATGCGCACATCGTGGGCCACGTGGACGTAAGCCATTAGCAGGTTGTCGTCGCCGATCGAGGTGAGCCGCCCGCCGCCCCCGGTGCCGCGGTGGATAGTGACGAACTCGCGGATGCGGTTGCGGTGGCCGATGCGCGTCTCGGCACGCTCGCCCTGGTATTTCAGGTCCTGCGAGGCCACCCCCACGGTCGAGTAGGGAAAGAAGAGGTTGTCTTCGCCGATCCAGGTCGGACCCTCGATGAAGACATGGGCCATCAGGCGGGTGCGCGCGCCGATCTCCACTTCCGGGCCAATGATCGAGTAGGGGCCGATCTCGGCGGTCTCGTGGATGCGGGCCGCGGCGTCCACAATGGCGCTGGGATGGATCGGCATGAGGCTAATCCGCGCGATCGGCCAGCTTGCACATCACTTCGGCTTCGGCGACCACCTGGCCATCCACCGTCGCCGCGCCCGCCATCTTGGCCACGGACGATTTCTTCTTGATCACCCTCATCTCGATTCGCAACTGGTCGCCGGGGACCACCGGCCGGCGGAACTTGGCGCTATCGACCGAGGCCAGCAGGACCACTTTCGATTTGCGGTCGGGAATCTCTTTGAGCACGAGCACGCCGGCCACCTGGGCCATGGCTTCGATGATGAGCACGCCGGGCATCACGGGAATCTCCGGAAAATGGCCCTGGAAAAAGGGCTCG
>CAYOTD010000793.1:0-2513 GCA_964406685.1 uncultured Solibacteraceae bacterium
GGACCGGCCGCCGCCCGTCGGTGGATCGGGAGCACCCCGACCTGCGCATCCACGTGCGCCTGCACGGCGGCGAGGCGGCCGTCAGCCTCGACCTGTCCGGCGACAGCCTGCACCGCCGGGGCTACCGGCTGGAAGGCGGCGCCGCGCCGTTGAAGGAGAACCTGGCTGCTGCGATCCTGCTGCGCGCGGGCTGGCCCGAGATCGCCCGCGCCAGCGGCCCACTGCTGGACCCGATGTGCGGCTCGGGCACGTTCCTGATCGAAGGGGCCTGGATGGCCGCGGACGTCGCGCCGGGCCTGCTCCGCCCCGGCTTCGGCTTCACCGGCTGGCGGCAGCACCGGCAGTCGATCTGGCGGGAGCTCCGGGCGGAGGCCGAGGCGCGGCGGGCGGAGGGGCTGGAGCGCGGGCTGCCCGACATCCGGGGCTTTGACGCAGACTCCGACGCCGTCGCCGCCGCCCGCGTCCACGTCGAGCGGGCGGGCCTCGCGGGCCGCGTGCGCGTGGCCACGCGGGAGCTGGCCCGCCTGACCCGGCCACCCTTCCACGAGAAGGCGCCGGGGCTGGTGGTGGCCAACCCGCCCTACGGTGAGCGCCTCGGCGACACCGCCGCCCTCGAAGGCCTCTACCGCCACCTGGGGACCCGCCTGCGGGAGGAGTTCGCCGGCTGGCAGGCCGCTGTCTTCACCGGCAATCCGGAGCTGGGAAAGTGCATGGGGCTTCGGGCGCACAAGCACTACGCCCTCTACAACGGCGCCCTGCCCTGCCGCCTGCTCCTGTTCCACGTCACGCCCGAGTGGTTCGTGAACCGGCCGTTGGAAGAGCCGGCCCCGGCCGCAACGACAGCGGTCCCGGACGAGCCGCTGCCCGCAGATCCGGGATCGGGCCCCGCTATGCTGGCCAACCGGCTGCGCAAGGACCTGCGGACGATCGGCAAGTGGGCGCGGCGGGAGGGCATCGAGTGCTACCGTCTTTACGACGCCGACATGAAGGAGTACGCCGTCGCCGTCGACTTGTACCGCGACTGGGCCCACGTCCAGGAGTACGCCCCGCCGGCCACGGTGGATCCCGACAAGGCCGGGCGTCGCCTCCGGGAAGCGCTGCAGGTCGTCTCCGCCGTCCTAGAGATCCCGCCGGAGCGGGTGGTGCTCAAGCAGCGCCGCCGCCAGAAGGGCCCGGACCAGTACCGGAAGATGGGCGAGCGCGGCCGCTTCCTAGAAGTGGAAGAGCACGGCGCCCGCTTCCTGGTCAACCTCACCGACTACCTGGACACCGGCCTCTTCCTGGACGCCCGCCCGGTGCGCCGACTGGTCCGGGAGTCCGCCAAGGGCGCGCGGTTCCTGAACATGTTTTGCTACACGGCCACCGCCACCGTGGCGGCGGCCCTGGGAGGCGCGGGCCACACCACCAGCGTGGACCTCTCCCCCACCTACCTGCACTGGGCCCGGCGCAACCTCGCCCTGAACGGTCTGGCCGAAAACCGCCACCGGCTGGTCCGGGCCGACTGCCTGGAGTGGCTGGAGGCGTGCCGGGAGCACTTCGACCTCGTGCTGCTGGACCCGCCCACTTTCTCCAACTCGAAGCGCACCGAGGGGGTCCTGGAAGTCCAGCGCGACCATGTGGGCTTGATCCGGGCGGCCGTCCGGCGGCTGGCCCCCGGCGGGCGGCTGATCTTCTCCACCAACTTCCGGCGCTTCCGCCTGGACGAGGCGGCGCTGGCGGGGCTGGCGGTGCGGGACATCTCCCGCGCCACCCTGGACAAGGACTTCGAGCGCGACCCGCGGATCCACCGCTGCTGGGAGATCCGGACCGAAGCCAAGCCGTAACCACGAACCACACGAACCACACGAATGATGTTCAAACGCAAACCGGAATGTTGCCACGAAAAACACGAAATCCGCGAAAGGTGTTCAGCCAGCACTCAGCAATTGCTATTGTCGATCTACCCATTCACCCATTCACCGTCGTTGTCCATCCGTGTTCATCCGTGGTTGAGATCTTCGTTCAGTTATGGTGAAAGAATCCAGCATCACTAAAATTTCGCTTTTCCTTCCGGGCCATATCTTTTATAATGTTCTGTTTCGACTACGCGAAGGAGCAGCACCATGGAGGAAAAGAAGCACGCCACGACATCCGGCATCGAGATCAAGGATGCCTACCGCCCAGACGACCTGAAGGATTTCCACTACGAGCAGAAGCTGGGTCTACCCGGCAAGTACCCTTATACCCGCGGCATCTACCCCGAGATGTACCGCCAGCGGCCCTGGACGATGCGCCAGTACGCCGGCTTCGCCACGGCAGAAGAGAGCAACCGCCGCTACCGCTACCTGCTGGAGCAGGGGCAGACGGGCCTGTCGGTGGCCTTCGACCTGCCCACCCAGATCGGCCTCGACTCGGACAACCCGCTGTCGGAAGGCGAAGTGGGCAAGGTGGGCGTGGCCATCGACAGCCTCGAGGACATGGAGATCCTCTTCCGCGAGATCCCGCTGGACAAGGTCTCCACCTCCATGACCATC
>CAYOTD010000794.1:0-2510 GCA_964406685.1 uncultured Solibacteraceae bacterium
CAGCCCAAAATGAAAACCTGACCCCAGTGAACCGTTACTGACCCACGCTCCTAGCTCTGTTCGGCGGCCTGGCCCCGCTCAAGCGCAGGTTCCACGACTACCTCCAGCAGCTGTTCACCTGGTCGGACGGACAGGGGACAGACCTCCCGCTGATGGTCGGAGTCGAGAAGACCGGCAGGTTCGTCGAGCATGCCGAACTCATCAGGGATCTCATCCCCGAGGGTCACGTGATGAGGCTGCCGACCGCGTACATTAACCGGATCACCGGCCGGCCCTACGGAAACAGGTACGGCACCGACGAGTTCTATGGCCGCCGCTTCATCTACCGCACCAGCGCCGGTGACCCCTTGGTGATCACGGTGCCGCCGAAGGCGGGCATCCTCCCGTACGAGGGTCCGGGAGCCGAGGATCTCGACAGCTACCCGACGCTGCGCACGATCTGCGAAGTGCTCGACGGTGTGCGGACGCGCCTGTATCCGAACGCGGTCATCCCTGTTGCACTAGCTCACAGCTCGGCGGCACTGCCGCTGGGCGTCGGGCAGTCGGTGCTACGGGCCTTGGCGCAGAAGGGCGTCGGGTTGCCGGAGAACACCCAGATCCGTAACCGGCCGGCGTACCGGTAGCGACTGCGTCGCCGTTCGCTGCCGAGTCGACACCATCGCCGCGTGGACCCGTGACCTGTGCCGGAAACGGCCATGTTTCGGGCGCGCCGGGCCCGCGAGGGGCAAGGGCTGGCAGCGGAGGTCAGCTGCGCTTCGCAGCGCCGCGCTGTGACACCGCGGTGCCAAGGGTGACCGCTGCGGCGGCCAGGGCAGTGTTTGTCGAGTGGGTGGTCTGTCACTGGTGAACGAGTCCCTCTCGATTTAGGTTAAGGCAAAGGACTCGCCGGCATCGCGGCTCCCATAACCTTGTGGGCGTGGAGGGGGGAACCGAAGCCTACGAACGCCGCGTTCAACCGGCGACGTCCGCTCTAGATAGTTTCGCCGACGGCCTCATCAAGGGGCTTGATCAGCGCAACGGCGCATTCGCTTGGTGGAATGGCTATTCCGACTGGAAGACCCTCACCATGATCGCCGACTACTTGATTCAGTCGGTGCAGGGCGCTGGTGCGGCGTTGATCGCCGCGTCGTTCGCCGCCAAGACACACCGTGAATCGAACTTCGCGGATAGCACAGCGTTCACCACAGCGTGCAGGGCGGTGGCGAGGTCGGGCCAGACCGACCTGAGCGCCTACCTGGCGGCCATCCCTCGGGATGCCACCGCCCGTCGGCGACAGGTCAGCATCCGCACTTCGGCAGAGCATTGCTTCTTTCACCTCGGGCAGACACTCGACCGGCTCTCCGCAGCTGTGATCATCGTCGGCGGATTTGCAGTAAAGAACATCATTGCATCCCAGTGGGGAGCTCTGGTCGCTAAAGACGGCCTGGTTCGCGACGTGGCCGAACCAGCAGCCCGGGAGACGGTCGCGCCGCCTGGATCGCCCGGCCGGGCGCTTCAAGAAGCGCTGCTCGATCCCGTCACACGACCGGACGACTTCGGACCGCCAGGGTGGCTGGACTGGATGCGCGACACGCGAAACGCCATGACGCATCGGTCGCCAGCGACGACCTTCGTGGGGTTCACTGGCGACCTCAATAAGGGGTTTCGCCTTGTGCGGTTGTTCTACCGCCAGGGCAGGTGGAGCGAATTGCAGTCGCTCATCTTCGGACGGCCACCCGGACGCCACGAGGTCTTTGACGCCTTCATCACCCGCCCCAGCGAGGACGTCCTCGACGGCTTATGCGAGTCGGTCTCGCAGCTCGTGGTTGCGCTGACCCAGGCCATGACCACGTGCTGGGCGGCGCGCGAGGCCGATCCCGCACTCATTGTCCAGCCTGGGTCACAATGGCGCAGTATCGAGCCGACCGAGCCGATTTCGCGGTTCGACGGGTATGGTGGCGAAGACTTCTCTCCGTTCCTTCAACAACAAGCCGACACGGTGGCCTTCAGCGACGCAACCCGGTGGCGGGCGGCGCGCGTGTTCGATGACCGCCGCACCGAGTGGTTCGCGTGACTTTCCCTGCGGCCGCTGTGGCCCACGCTGCCGGCGGTACTGGCTTCAGGAGCCGCTGCCGCGGTAGCGGTACAGCGTCGTCCGTCCAATTCCCAACGCAGGTAGCCACGCTCCGGTGTCGCCGGCCCGAATCGAGCGGTTTCGGGACGCACCGCAGCGGCGCTCATCCACTGCACTCCTCCGGGGCCGCCGCGAGGCTCGCGGGCTCGGCCAGCATCCGCTCGACGGCTGCGCGCTGCCGAGCGTTGAGCATGTCGCCGGTGTAGCCGTCCACCGTCACCGCCCACCAGACCGTCTGCTGCATAAGGCATTTCGGGCACGTCCGCGGCGAGATGACCCCGAAGACCCCCATCCGCGGTGGGTAGTCCCAGCCGGCGGTGTACGCCTCGTCCGGGGAGAGCACCTCGTCGCGGCCGCAAACCTCGCAGATGTGGTGGAAGCGTTCGCCGTTCATGCC
>CAYOTD010000795.1:0-2500 GCA_964406685.1 uncultured Solibacteraceae bacterium
GAAAACGCCGGAGGTGAAGATCCCGCTCCGGCCGGGCGCCCCGGGCGCGCCGGCGCCGGGCGCCGGACCGCTGGCGGCGTTGCCCAGCCCGGGTCCGGCGGCGCCGGTCAAGCCGCCTCCGCCGCCGATCACGTTCAAGTTCTACGGGTACATCAGCCCGGCCAAGGGCGGCGTCAAGCGGGCCTTTTTCCTGGATGGGGAGGACATCTTCGTGGCCGGGGAAGGCGACCTGATCAAGAAGCGGTACAAGGTGGTCCGGATCGGCGTCAACTCGGCGGTGGTCGAAGACACGCAGCACCAGCACCAGCAAACCCTGGCTTTGGAGGAGCAGCGGACATGAGGCGCGCGCACGGCGAGTCGGGTTTTGCGCTGCTGCTGGTGTTCGCCATGGCGGCGTCGATCGCCATTCTGCTCTACACGGAAATGCCGCGGGTGGTGTTCGAGGCGCAGCGGGTGCGGGAGCAGACCCTGATCGACCACGGCGAGCAGTATTCGCGGGCCATCAAGCTGTTCGTCCGCAAGTTCCAGCGTTACCCGCAACGCATCGAGGACCTGGAGAGCACCAACAACATCCGTTTCCTCCGGCGGCGCTACAAGGACCCCATGACGGGGAAGGACGACTGGCGGCTCATCCACGCGGGGCCGGGCGGCATGCTGACGGACTCGAAGGTGCAGAAAGCGCAGTCCGACAAGGACAAAGAGAAAAAGAGCGAAAACACCTTTGTGAGCGAGTCCTTGCAGGTCGGCTCGACATCGATGGTTCTGCCCGGGCAGGAGACTACGCCGGTGTCGCCGGGGTTGGCCAAGCGGGCCAGCGACCGGGCTCCGGTGTCGGCGACGTCGATGGGCGCGGCTTCCGGTGCGGCGCAGACAGCCGGGACCTCGGGGACGGACGCCACCGGCCAGCCGATTTCGCCCGACCCGTCCCAGCAGCTTGCGGGCTTGCTGGCAGCGGGCACGAACCCCTCCGCGCAGACGGGGACGACGACGCAGCAGAGCCTGATGGGCGGAACCTACCCGGCCGGGGCGGCGAGTTCCCAGACCGGAGGGCAGGTTCCGGTCCCGGTCTCTTCGATGATGCAACAGCAGGGCGCGGCGTCGGATCCGGCGAACCAGAACGCGGCCCTGGCGCTGATCCGCAACCTGCTGACCAGCCCGCGCCAGGGGGGAACCGTGGGAACCGCGGCAACAGCCAACGCGCAGCCGATGGCGGGCGGAATCGCGGGAGTGGCGAGCAAGCTGGAAGCCGAAGGGATCAAGGTCTACAATGAACGAACCGCCTACGACGAGTGGGAGTTCGTCTACGATCCCAACAAGGAACGCATGGTGGCGGGAATGGCCACCACGCAGGGGAAGAGCGGCTCGCCCTCTTCCAACTCCGGCCAGTCGTCGACGTCTTCGGGTTCGTCCACCTTTTCCGGTTCCGGACCGGGCCGCTCACGGTGAGGGGCGCCGGCGGCGGCGCTCGGCCGCCCGCACGCGGCGCTCATCCATGCCGAAGTAGTGGGCCACCTCGTGCCATACTGTTTCTTCAAGCAGTTGTTTGAGATGGGCGCGGCTGGTGGCCAGGCGCTCGTGAGGGCCCTGGTAGATGGTGATGCGATCGGGGAGGTGAAACCCGTCGCTCACGCTGCGATGCACCGCCGGCCGGCCGTGGTAGAGGCCGAGCAGGCCGGGCCGGGGCGGCTCCCGCTCGACCAGGAAGACCACGTTGTGGAGCCTTCGCCGGAAGCGCGGCGGAATGGCGCGCATCGCTTCTTCCACCAGCTTGTCGAACTCGGCCGGGCTCATCTCGCATCCTCATTGTAACGGCAGGCCCGATGAGCAAGAGAATCATAGTGGCGATCGACGGTCCGGGAGGCGCGGGCAAGAGCACCATCGCGCGGCGCGTGGCGGAGAAGCTCGGCTGCGTGTATATCGACACGGGCGCGATGTACCGCGCGGTGGCGCTGTGGGCGATCCGGCTGGGGATCGGGCTGGACGACATGCTGCGGCTGGAGCAGTTGGCCGCGGCGGCGGAGATGCGCTTCGAGCCCGGCGGGACGGGGCTGCGGCTGAACGGCGAGGATGTCTCCCTGGCCATCCGCCAACCCGAAGTGTCGCAGGCGGCGTCGAAGGTGTCGGCGGTCCCCGGCGTGCGCCGCGCGCTGGTGGCCAAGCAGCGCGCGATGGCGGGAGAGACGTCGGTGGTCATGGAGGGCCGCGACATCGGAACGGTCGTGTTTCCCGACGCGCAGGTGAAGGTCTTTCTCGACGCCGACCCGCGGGCGCGCGCCGAGCGCCGCCTGTGCGAGCTCCAGCAGAAAGGG
The DNA here is from genome assembly GCA_964406685.1 of uncultured Solibacteraceae bacterium. Lineage (GTDB taxonomy): Bacteria > Acidobacteriota > Terriglobia > Bryobacterales > Bryobacteraceae > JACQZT01. Next base: position 2,310 of record CAYOTD010000795.1, read on the forward strand.
CTCGACGCCGACGCCGGACAGGTGGCCGGAGAATTGGGCGAGCGCGACGAGCGCGACCGCCGGCGGGCGGATTCGCCCCTGACCCAGGCGCCCGACGCGGTGTATCTGGACACCACGCCGCTGAGCCTGGACGAGGTTGAGCAGGCTATCCTGAAACTGATTCGCGATCGCACCTCGAATGGAAAGGAACT
>CAYOTD010000796.1:0-2499 GCA_964406685.1 uncultured Solibacteraceae bacterium
CAGCCACCCCGACACCGCCGGCCCGTCGTCCGACTGGAAGTCCAAGGGCAGAGCGCCCGAAACGTAGCGGCGGTGGGCATCGGCGGCCAGGGCGGCGAAGTGTTCGAAGGACTCCGCCCGCCCCGCCTGGCGCAGAAACACCGCGCCGCCAAGCGCGGCCAGCACGGCGCACGCGCAGGCCGCCAGCCGGTTCCTCCGGCGGCGGTGGCGGTGACCGTCGATGAGGGCCTGCACCTTCGACCGGCCATCCCCCGGCACCTCGTACACCGGCCGCGCGCCACGCACCGTATCCACCACCGTCCGCAGCGCCCGGTATTCGGCGCCGCACGCCGCGCAGTCGACGATGTGGGCCTCCAGAGCCATGGACTCGGCGGCGGACAGTTCGCCGTCGATGTAGGAGTGAAGCAGCGCGCGCCAGTCGTCGCAGTTCATCGCGGCCTCCACTCCTGGGACGCTTCCGGCAATCCCACCAGGCGCCTCCGCAGCCACGCGCGCGCCCGCGCCAGCCGGCTCATCACCGTGCCGGTGGGGCACTGGAGGATCTCGGCGATGCCGGCGTACGACAGGTTCTCGATCTCGCGCAGGATGAGCACCTCGCGAAAATCCTCCGGCAGGCAGTCGAGGGCGTGCTGAATCTCGGACTGCAACAGCTTCCGCGCCAGGATCGATTCGGGCGTTTCCACGGACGGCTGCGCGGCCTGCTCGTACCCGGCGTCTTTGCGCAGATCGTGGCGGCGCTGCCGCATTTCGTTCTGCCACAGGTGGCGCGCGATGGTGAACAGCCACCGCCGCACCTGGTCGCCTCCTTCCGGCGGGGGCTTCCGCCTGGCGGCCAGAGCGCGTTTGTAGGTTTCCTGCACGAGCTCCTCGGCGGCGGTGGGATCGTGGGAGAGGGCGCGCGCGTACCGGTAGATGGAGTCGTACCAGATCAGCCAGTCCTGTCCGGAATCCGCCAGATCTCTCCTCCTTCGAAATAACACCCGGCGCCCGCGAAAATTCCTGGAATATTCTCGCATGTCCGGGGGTTGTCTGGTAGGAGGGTTCCATGAAGTTACTTCTGACATTCGCCGTTCTCTCCGCGGCCGCCGCTCCCGTCCTTCCGGCGGCCGAGGCCACCGCGGGGATTCCGGCCGAACTGATTCACTTTGTAACTCCGAAAGACAATCCGGCGACCCCCGAGAAGATCGCCCTGGGAGAGAAGCTCTTTCTCGACAAACGGCTGTCGTCCGACGGCACGGTTTCCTGCTCCACCTGCCACGAGCCGGACAAGGGTTTCACCGACCGGCTGAAGACCTCGAAGGGCGTCCGCGACCAGTTCGGCCGCCGCAACGCGCCGACCGTGCTCAACGCCATGTTCCTCGACAGCCAGTTTCTGGACGGCCGCTCGCGCACCCTGGAGGACCAGGCCAAGCTGCCGCCGCTGAATCCCATCGAGATGGGCATGAAGGACGCCCAGGCGATGGTGGCCCGCATCGCCTCGATTCCCGAATACAAGGAGGCGTTCCAGAAGGTATTCGGCCGGCCCGTGAACTACGACGATTTCGCGCGCGCCGTGGCCGCCTTCGAGCGCACCGTGATCTCCGGCGAAGCTCCCATCGACCGCTTCGTGCGGGGGGACGACAACGCCCTGACGCCCGCCCAAAAGCGCGGCTGGACGGTGTTCAACGGCAAAGGGCGCTGCAATTCCTGCCACGGTTTCAACCCCTCTTATCCGTTTTTCACCGACAACCTCTTCCATAATGTCGGCATCGCAGCGCATAAGTCGGACTTCAACGAGCTGGCGAAGCGGGCCGAGAAGGCGGTGGAGAAAGGCAACGTCGAGGAGATCGACCGCATGGCGTTGGAAACCGAGTTCTCCGAGCTGGGGCGCTTTCTGGCAAGCAAGAACCGTTCCGATATCGGGGCCTTCAAGACGAACCCCTTGCGCGAGATCGTGCTGACCTCGCCCTACATGCACGATGGCAGCCTGGCCACGCTGTGGGACGTCATCGATCACTACAACAAGGGCGGCATCGCGAATCCCTTCCTGGACGGCGGCATCCACCGGCTGGGCTTGACCGAAGCCGAAATCGACGACCTGGTCGCCCTGATGGACGCCTTCACGTCCTACAAGTACGCGGACCAGGGCCGCGCGGAAATGGAACGGATGCGGCAACTGGCTCAGAGTAACCGCCCCGAGCGCGACACCGACGCCGCCATGGGCCGCAAGGGCTACCTGGGCGATGCCGTGCCGGAGCCGGACAGGAAAGACCCGGCCCGCATCGGCGGACGTCCGATCTCGAAGTAACCGAGGAGGCGATCATGGGTGGAAAACACAAGAGCGTTGAAACCAGGTGGTATGAAGACCGCGAGGAGCTGTTCCGCGGCTTGAGCCGCCTTCCCCGGCGCGAATTCGCCAAGGTGATGGGCGCCGCCGCCGGCGTGCTGCTGGGCAAAGGGCTGCTGCCGCCCCACTCGTTCCAGTTGGTCGAGGTGGCGCACGCCGCGCCGGTTCCCGCC
>CAYOTD010000797.1:0-734 GCA_964406685.1 uncultured Solibacteraceae bacterium
GCCGAGGGCAAGAACGCGCTGAACATCGTGAACCTGGGCAATCCGGGGTTGTCAGTGGGCGGATCGACGTTTGGAGTAATTCGCTCGGCGCGCGATATGCGCGTGGTGCAGCTTGGGCTGCGGCTCCAGTTCTAAGGGTTTCGACCTGATCAAGAAGGACACAAGGAAAATGGAAGCAAGACACAGGCAGGTGGACTGTCTGGCGGTGGAGGTGCATCCCAACCGCCGGTCGTTGGGCGTGGCGGGGGCGGCTTACGCCGCCGCGGCGATCCAGGAGATGTTGAAGAAAGCGGGCGAGGGCGCCATCATCCTCGGCTCGGCGGTTTCGCAGAACGAGTTTCTGGAAGCGCTGCGGACGCACGCGGGGATCGACTGGAGCCGGATCACGGTGTTCCACCTGGACGAGTACCTGGGAATCGACGCGGGGCATCCGGCTTCGTTCCGCCGGTTCCTGATCGAACACTTCGTGGCGCACGTGCCGGTGCGGCGGTTCGAGCAGATCCGGGGAGAGGCGGCGGACGCGGAGGCGGAGTGCGCGCGGTACCAGGAACTGCTGCGGAAGGCGCAGCCGGGGCTGGCCGCGCTTGGTATCGGCGAGAACGGGCACCTGGCTTTCGTCGATCCGGCGGAGTGCCGTTTTGACGACGCGCGGGACATGCGGGTTGTACAGATGGACGACGTTTGCCGCCAGCAGCAGGTGATACTTGACGTGCCGGTTCCCATGCGACGACTTG
>CAYOTD010000797.1:744-2473 GCA_964406685.1 uncultured Solibacteraceae bacterium
TCGCGGCCGTGCCGCGGCGCGCGCTGACGTTGACCATTCCGGCGATGCTGCGGGCGCCGCGCATCGTCTGCTGCGTGCCGGGGCCGACCAAGCGGGAGGCCGTGCGGCGGACGCTGGAAGAGCCGGTCGCGGAGAGTTGCCCGGCGTCGGCGTTGCGGAGGCACCCGGGTACGCGGATGTTCCTGGATGCCGAGTCGGCGGCGCTGCTCAAGGGGGTGTAGAATGGTGCGGCGCGGGAGGCGGAATGAAGATCGGCCTGTACAGCATCACGTACCGCGGGGTATGGTACCGCGGGGAGGCGGTGGACATTTTCCGCCTGGTCCGCCTGGCCCAGCAGCAGGGCTGGGAGGGGTTGGAGTTGGACGCCGAGCGGCCTCACGCCGCGCCGATGGATCTGTCCGGCGACGACCGCAAGCGGCTGCGCGATCTGGCGGGCGAGGTTGGGATCGAGTTGTGCGCGGTGTCGCCCAACTGCGACCTGTCCAGTCCCGTGCCGGTGCAGCGGGAGGCGATGATCTGCTACGTGCGGGAGTGCATCAAGCTGGCGCACGATCTGGGGTCGCCGATCTGCAAGATCTTCGCGGCATGGCGCGGCATCACGCTGTACGACGGGCTGGCGACTTACAACGATACCTACGGGTATAACCAGTACGGGTACTGGAAGGGCGACCGGCGAGGGTTCGTGGTCGAGACGATGCGCGAGCTGTGCAAGGTGGCCGGGGATTACGGGATCGTGCTGGCGATGCAGAATCACGGCCCCGATATCGTGAACCGGTACCAGGACGTGCTGTCGCTGATCGAAGAGGTCGGGTCGCCGGTGTTCAAGGCTTGCCTGGACATCAACATCGAGCCGGAGGCGGATTCGCCGGAACATGCGCGGGAGATGGCGGCGGCCAGCGGAGCGCTGCAAGTGCATTCGCACATGAACGGGGAGTTTGCGCGGGGCGCGGATGGGCGCGTGGAGCTGGTGGCCGGCGGGTACTTCGACAAGGGTTTCTGGGGGCGGCGGGTGGCTTACCCGGCTTACGTCGAGGCGCTGGTGGCGGGAGGGTATCGGGGTTACGTGGATTGGGAGTTTTGCCATCCGGCTTTGGAGAATGGACGGCCGGCCGGGATTGAGTATGTTCACGCGCAGACTCGGATGGCCCGAGAGTATCTGGCGGAGCTGAAGCTCCGCGCGGGATAAAGCCCGCCCTCCTATCTCAGTGGGACGGCGATCTCGTTTAGCAGAAAAGCCAGGGTGTCGGCCTGCTCTTCGATGGCCTTGTCGAGGGGCTTGCCGGCGGCGTGGCCGGCGGCGGTGTCGTAGTGCAACAGCACGGGACGGGTGGAGCCGGTGGAGGCCTGGAGGAGGGCGGTCATCTTGCGGGCGTGGAGGGGGTCGACGCGGGTGTCGGAATCGCCGGTTTTGAACATCACCGCCGGATAGCGGGTCCCCTTCTTGACGTTGTGGTAGGGCGAGTACTTCAGGATGCAGGCCAACTGGGCGGGGTCTTCCGAGGAGCCGTACTCGGAGACCCAGAGGGGGGCGAGCTTGAACTTGTGGTAGCGGACCATGTCGAGCAGGGGGACGTCGCACAGCACGGCGCCGAACAGGTCCGGGCGCTGGGTCATGGCCGCTCCCACCAACAGGCCGCCGTTGGAGCCACCCGAGATCGCCAGACGCGCGGGGCGGGTGTAGCGGTTGGCGATCAGCCATTCGGCGGCGGCGATGAAGTCGTCGAAGACG
>CAYOTD010000798.1:0-2471 GCA_964406685.1 uncultured Solibacteraceae bacterium
AGCGGATCGTAGAGGGTCACCGGCTTTCCCTTCAGCAGACTCTGGGAGAAATCGCCTTCTCTCTCCAGCGTCGAAGGCGTCGAGGCAAGGGTGGCGGCGCCGGTCGAGCTGTTGCGGATTCCCTCGAAGTTGAAGAAAAAGAAAGTCTTGTTTCTGCCGTCATAGACCTTCGGCAGGGTGATGGGGCCGGAGAAGGACGCGCCGAAGATGTTGTCGTGATAGACGGTCTTGGTGCCGCCAGTGCGGTTCGTGTTCCACGCGGTGGCGTTCAGCTTGTCGTTGCGGAAGAACTCATACGCGGAGCCATGGAAAGCGTTGCCGCCCGAACGCGTCACCACCGAGATGGCGCCTCCCGACAGGCGCCCGTATTCGGCCGAGAACCCGTTGGTCAACACCCGGAATTCCGAAACCGCTTCCTTCGAAGGCACCGATGCCGCAACCTCATGCTCGTAGGCCGTCGTCGCGGGCACTCCATCCACCATGTACTCTACCTGCGAGGTCCGGCCACCGTTGATCCTGAAGTTGTTTGTGTTGGCGTGCCCGATCTGCTCGTTGGTGCCGTTCACGTTGGGTGTCATCAGCGCCAGAGCCAACGGGTTCCGGTTCCACTGCGGCAACTCCTCGATCCGCTTGGAATCGATCACTAGGCCGGTGGTGGCATCGTCGACGCGCAGCATGGGAACCTCTCCGGTGACCACCACCGATTCGGTCTGTGTCCCCAGTTCCATGTGCAGATCCAGGGCGATCCGGTCGCCCACCTGGAGGACGATGCCCTCACGCTCCAACCGCTTGAACCCTTTGAAGTTTGCGGTCAGTTTGTACGTCCCCGAGATCAGATCGGCAACCGAGTAATAGCCTTCGGCGTTGGATGTGGTCTGCCGGGATACGTTTGTGGCCGTGTTGGTAATGACAATCGCGACGCCGGGAATGGCGCCGCCGGTGCTGTCCTGTACACGCCCGTTGAGTGTTGCGCTGTTGACCTGAGCCAATGCCGCCAGACCTGTAAGAAGGGTGAGCAGCAGGACACGGAGCAGTTTCTGACTTCCCATGACAATGACCTCCTGCGGTTCCATATCGAGACCAAGTATTGAGGGTCGGGTGATGGATGCTCGATCATCGACCCTCGTGTGTTCAAATATACAGGACGATGGAAACCGCGGTCAAGGGCGGCAATCGCCTGAGGACGTGTCTAAACAGTCTCGCCGCGCACCAGGTCGTCGAAGGTCTCGCGGGCGCGGACCACGCGCCATGTGGTTCCCTCCACCAGGACCTCGCAGGCGCGCGGGCGCGCATTGTAGTTCGAGGCGGCGACGAAGCCGTAAGCGCCGGCGGTGCACACGGCCAGGTAGTCGCCCGGCATGACGTTGGCGACTTCGCGGTCGCGGGCCAGGAAATCCCCGGTCTCGCACACCGGCCCGACCACGTCGGCGCGCACCGTGCCGAAGGGTGTCCGCCGCAAGGGGATGATCTCGTGGTGCGCCTTGTACAGCGCCGGGCGGATCAGGTCCGTCATGGCCGCGTCCACGATGATGAACTCCTTGTTCGGACTGCGTTTCCGATAAAGCACGCGGGTCACCAGCACGCCCGCCTCGGCCACAATCGACCGGCCCGGTTCCAGCAACAGCGTCAATCCGTGCCCCTCCACCTTGGCGCGCACCGCGGCGGCGAACGAACTCGGGTCGGGCGACTCGGCTTCCGGAGTGTAAGCCACGCCCAGCCCGCCGCCCAGGTCCAGGTGGCGGATCGGCAGTCCCTGCGCGCGCAGCCGGCCGGCCAGGGCCAGCATCCGGTCCAGGGCCTCCATCAGGGCGCCGGCGTCGAGGATCTGCGAGCCGATGTGGCAACTCACCCCCTCAACCTCCAGGTGGCGGAGCCCGGCGGCGCGCCGGTAGACCTCTTCCACTTCCCCCATGTCGATGCCGAACTTGTGCTCGCGCAAGCCGGTGGAAATATACGGATGCGTGACGGCGTCGACATCCGGGTTGACGCGCAGCGCCACCCGGGCCTTCCTCCCGCGCCGGGCGGCCAGCGAGTCGATCAGAACGAGCTCGGCCTCCGATTCGCAGTTAAAGCTGTGGATGCCCGCCTCGAGAGCCTGTTCGATCTCCCCCGCCGTCTTGCCGACGCCCGAAAAGACGATCGTCGCCGGATCCGCGCCCGCCTTCAACACCCGGTACAGCTCGCCTCCCGAGACAATGTCGAATCCCGTCCCCGCGCGGGCGGCCAGCGCCAGCACGGCGAGGTTCGAATTGGCTTTGACCGCGTAGCAGACGCGGTGCGGCAGCCCGTCAAGAGCTTGGTCGTAGGCGCGGATGCGCGCCTGGATGGCGTCGGCGGAATAGACGTAGCAGGGCGTGCCGGCGCGGGCCGCGATGTCGGCCAGCGGCGCCTGGCCGCAATACAGTGTGTCGCCTTGATAGTGGAAGAATTCGGTGATCACAGTACCTTCAGCGCAATCAGAGTCTGGTCGT
>CAYOTD010000799.1:0-2464 GCA_964406685.1 uncultured Solibacteraceae bacterium
CCGGATGCCCAACTCAGCAGCAATCTCGTCATTGCGCTTGCCCGCCAGGCAGCCTATGACAATCTTGGCGCGCTCGACCAGACGAGCCTCCTCGGTGCGGCTATTGCTCAAACGCTCCAACTCACGCCGGTCTTGGTCCGTACAACTCACCGATATGGCAACTCGCGCCATCCTTCCCTCCGTTCCTGTGGGTAACGGAGACATGATATTACAGTCGCTTAATAATGCAATTAGACACTAGGTTGCCTCCGGCACCCATAAGTCCGCCAGCGCAAACCGCCATTCGCCGAAGGGCGGGGCGCCGACCTCTTCGTTCTGCTGCCAGGCCTGTTCCATCAGCCAATGGCCTTCGTGCAGCCGGAACACTTCCAGGGTGCGCTGGTCCGGGTCCACCAGCCAGAGCCAGCCGACGCCGTGTTCGGCGTAGAGCGGCATCTTCACCACGCGGTCGATCCGCGCGGTGCCCGGCGAGAGCACTTCGCAGACCCAGTCCGGCGCCAGCGTGAAATAGGCTTCGTCCGGAAACACGGGCATCCGCTCCCGCCGCCAGCCCGCGAGATCGGGCACCAGGATGTGCGCGCTGAGATGGAGCTCCGGCTCGAAGAGTATCCACCAGCCGCCGGGGCCGCCTCTGCCGTGGTCGAATGGATTCATCAAGTCCCCGCCGAGTACCGAGGCGGCGCGGGCATGCCGAGGCGCGGGCCGCGGCTGGGTGATCAGCTGACCGTGCAGAATCTCGCCGATCACGTTGTCCGGAAGATCGAACAGGTCTTGATAAGTGGCGAGGCGTTCGGCGGGAGCGGTCATACGGTCGTTTTCTGCGGTTCTGCGTCTGGAGAGCCGATTCTGAAACCGGCGGGGGCTTGCGGCAAGCTCAGCGCCCCATTCCCGCCAGACAGGCCGCGCGCAGGTCTTTGTCGCGGACGTTGTAGCAGCGCGATTTGTCGCCGGTGAGGCGGGCGAGGCAGAGCTGTTTGGCGTCGGGGTCCTGGATCGAGTAGCAGCGGCTCTTGTCGCCGCGGGTGTCGGCGAGGCAGGCGTTGCGCAAATCGGGATCGCGGATGTTGTAGCAGCGGGCGGGATCGTCGGCGGCGGCCGCCAGGCTGATGCCGAGGGCGGCTCCAGCCAGGAGTTTGATCTTCATGGGCGTGATCTCCTGAGGGCTTGGAGCAGCAGCGGCATGACCTTGCCCGCCGCGCCCCGCAGATTGTAGCCGGCATGTCCGTCCAGGGCGGTTTCGGCGGGGTTGACCTGGACCACCGTGGCGCCGCGCCGGGCGACAAGCGCCGGCAACTGGGCCGCGGGCCAGACCAGGGCGGAGGTGCCGATGGAGAACATCAGATCGCAGGCCTCGGCGGCCTGGCGCGCGGCGTCCCAGGCCGCCTGCGGCAGGTTTTCGCCGAACCAGACCACGCCGGGCCTTACCGGCGCGCCGCACCGGGCACAGCGGGGCGGGTCGACACGCCGGCCGCCTTCGGGTTCGTCGGGAATGCCGGGCGGCAGCCTATATGGCGCCTCGCAGGCGGAACAGCGCGGACGGTGCAGGCTGCCGTGCAGACGGATGGGATCGGCGCTGCCGGCGCGTTCGTGCAGGTCGTCGACGTTCTGGGTGATGAGCGTCAGGCGGGGACAGTCCGCCGCCAGCGCGGCGATGGCGTAGTGCGCCGGGTTGGGCTCGGCCCGGAGCACCCGCGTCCGCCGCCATTCGTACCAGCCCCATACCAGGGCCGGGTCGGCCGCGAAACCTTCGGGGCTGGCGAGGGTGGAAGCGTCGTAGTTTTCCCAGAGCCCGGTCAGCGCGTCGCGGAAGGTTGGGATGCCGCTCTCGGCGGACACCCCGGCGCCGGTGAACACCGCGATGTGGCGGGCGTCACGCAGGGAGGCCAGCAGTTCATCGGAGAATTTCATGGGGTGCCTACAGGATGCGCTGTTTCAAGCCGCCATCGCCGACCAGGTGAATCTCGACCGCGGCGGTTTTGCGGATCTGGGCGATGTTCGCCCGCCAGTAGCCATAGGCGATCGGGTCCCAGGCGTCGGTGATGATGACGGCCTGGCGGGTCATGCCGGCGCAGCCGCCTTGCATGTGGCGGACGAAGCGGTCGAGGATGTGGGCGAAACCGTACCAGTCTCCGCCGTGAAACCGGTGATGGTGGTGAAATTCACGCTCCCATTCATCGCACCGGGCGTCGCTCCGGAGACGGCTCCCGGCGAGCCCCTCCAGGGCGATGAAGTACGCCACATTGTGGCAGGCGTTGGTCGGTTTGCCGGGGTAGCAGTTGACCTCGCCATAGTGGCCGGACAGGATTTCCCCGAGCCTGTCCATGTCCAGTTCGCCACGGGCGGCTGCCGTGGCGATGGCGCCGACGGCGGCGGCATGTTCGCTGGCGTGTTCTTCGTTGCGTGTTTCCATCATGTCAGTTCCTGACGTTGTCGTTGCGATCCGGGCGGTTCGCGCCCTCGGGGT
>CAYOTD010000800.1:0-2462 GCA_964406685.1 uncultured Solibacteraceae bacterium
TAGCCGTAACCGCGTTCGGCCAGTCTCTGGTACCCATCGCCGATGTCCACCGGTACGGCCCCGGCCGGCGGCCACACCGACAGGTCGGCGCCGGGCTCGACCGATCCCGCACGCAGCACACCGTCGGCATGCAACAGCCAAGCAGAGCTCGGCTCGGCGCGCGAGAACACCGACACAGCGCGGGCGCCCGACTCGTCGGGAGCGCCGACGACGACCTGCACCGCGACCGAGGATGCGGGGGGCAAGACGAGCGGCGCAGCCAGATTCAACTCCTCGACCACCCCGCAGCCCACCTCGTCGCCGGCGCGGATCGCCAGCTCCACGAATCCGGCACCGGGAAACAGCACCGTCCCGCCCACGGTGTGATCGGACAGCCAGCCCTGCGTTCCGGCTGACAACCGGCCCGTCAACACCACCCCGCCCGTGGCCGGCAAATCGACGACCGCGCCGAGCAGCGGGTGCTCGCCGGCGCTCAGCCCCAGACCGGCGGCGTCGGCGGCCCCACCGCCAGCGGCAAGCCAGAACCGGCGCCGCTCGAAGGCGTACGTGGGTAGTTCGACAAAGTTGGCCGTCCCTGTCACAGCACGCCAGTCCACGTCCATGCCGGTGACGAACCCGTGCGCGACCGCGTTGACCAGCGTCACCGGCTCGGGTCGATCCTTACGGAGCACCGACGCCGTCAGCACGGGCGCGTCGGGCAGCGATTCCTCGATCGCCGCCGTCAGGCCCCCGCCGGGGCCGACTTCCAGGAAGCGGGTGGCTCCGGCCGAGTATGCGAAGCGGATGCTGTCGGCGAATCGGACCGCTTCGCGGATGTGGCGCTTCCAGTACGACGGCGAGGCGAAGTCGTCTCCGGCCAATTGCCCCGTCACGTTGGAGATGACCGGAATGCCGGCCGCGGCGGTCGCCAGCCCGGCGGCCGCCGCGGCGAACTCGTCGATCATCGGCTCCATCAACGGCGAGTGGAAAGCGTGCGAGACGGCCAACCGGTGCACTCGGCGGCCTTGCCCGCGGAACCGCTCGGCTACCGCGACCGCATCATCGTGGGCGCCCGAGATCACCACGGCAGCGGGACCGTTGATGGCCGCCAGGCCAACCCGGCCGCCCAGCAGGGGCCGCACTTCCTCCTCGGTCGCCTGTACGGCGATCATCGCCCCGCCCTCCGGTAGGGCCTGCATGAAGCGACCCCGCGCGGCCACCAGCATCGCGGCGTTCTGCAGCGACAGGACGCCGGCGACGTGCGCGGCGGACAGCTCCCCGACGGAGTGGCCCATGACGAAATCGGATCGAACGCCCCATGATTCGAGGAGCCGGAACAACGCCACCTCGATCGCGAAGAGCGCTGGCTGGGCGAATTCTGTTGTGTTCACCAGATTTTCGCTGCGACCCCACATGACACCGCGCAGGGGGCGCAGCAGGTGACGGTCGAGCTCGGCCACGACGGCATCGAAAGCCTCAGCGAATACCGGGTATTCGGCGTGCAGTTCGACGCCCATGCCGAGCCATTGGGAGCCTTGGCCGGGGAATACGAAGACGGTCTTGCCGGCCGGGGTCGCACTGCCCCGGATCACCGAACCGGCCAGGTCGTCACCGGCCAGCTCGTCAAGCCCGGCCAGCAACCGCTCCCGATCGGCACCGACCACCACCGCGCGATGCGCGAACACCGACCGCCCCGCCAGCGACCACCCCACGTCGGCCACATCGAGCCCATCGTGGGCCCGCACATGCGCGGCCAGACGCCCGGCCTGCGCCTGCAACGCCGGCGCCGACTTCGCCGAGACCACCCACGCCACCACCGGCGGCCGGGGACCGCGCACACCGGCGGCCGGCTCCGCGACCGCCTCCAGGATCACGTGCGCATTGGTGCCACTGATCCCAAACGAGGAGATCCCCGCCCTCCTGGGCCGGCCCCCGGCCCGCTCGCCTTGCTCGACTTTCCAGGGCCGCGCCTCGGTCAACAACGACACCGACCCCGCCGACCAGTCCACATGCGGGCTCGGCTCATCGACATGCAACGTCGCCGGCAACATCTCATGGCGCATCGCCAACACCATCTTGATCACGCCCGCCACACCGGCCGCGGCCTGCGTATGCCCCATGTTCGACTTGATCGACCCCAGCCACAGCGGCTCGGTGCGGTCTTGCCCGTAGGCGGCCAACAACGCCTGCGCCTCGATCGGGTCACCCAAGGGCGTGCCGGTCCCGTGCCCCTCGACCACATCCACCTCGCCGGCACTCAACCCCGCATTGGCCAGCGCCGCGCGCAGCACCCGCTGCTGGGACGGCCCATTAGGCGCGGTCAACCCGTTGGAAGCACCATCCTGATTGACCGCCGACCCCCGCACCACCGCCAACACCGGATGACCCAACCGCCGCGCGTCCGAGAGCCGCTCCACCACCAGCATCCCGCCGCCCTCGGAGAAACCGGTGCCGTCGGCGGCGCCGGAGAACGCCTTGCAGCG
>CAYOTD010000801.1:0-2457 GCA_964406685.1 uncultured Solibacteraceae bacterium
TGGACCATGTTCTGTCCACCGGCCGCAACGTCAACCTGCTGGTGCTGGACACCGAAGTCTACTCCAACACCGGCGGCCAGATGTCCAAGGCCACGCCGCGCGGCGCGGTGGCCAAGTTCGCCGCGGGCGGCAAGCCGGCGGGCAAGAAGGATCTCGGCATGATGGCGATGACCTACGGCAACGTCTACGTGGCGCGCGTCGCTTTTGGCGCCAACGACATGCAGGCGGTCAAGGCCTTCCTGGAGGCGGAAGCCTGGAACGGGCCCAGTCTGATCATCGCCTACTCCCATTGCATCGCTCACGGCTACGACCTGCTGTACGGGTTGGAGCAGCAGAAGCTCGCGGTTCAGTCGGGCTACTGGCCGCTGATCCGCTACAACCCGGCGCTGGCGGCCCAGGGCAAGAACCCCTTCCAACTCGACAGCAAGGCTCCGGCGCTGCCGCTGGAGAAGTACATCTACAACGAGACCCGCTACACGATGCTGACCCGCAGCAATCCGGAAGCGGCCAAGAACCTGCTCGTGGAAGCCCAGGCCGATGTTAACGCCCGCTGGAAGATCTACGAGCACTGGTCGAAGATGCCGGCTAACGGCGACGTGAAGAAGGAAGAAATCAAGGAGGCCTGAAGATGCCCGACCTCAAGACGAAATACCTCGGCTTGGAACTAAAGAACCCCCTGGTGGCCTCCGCCGGGCCATTCTGCAAGGATGTCGGCCAGATTTTGAAGATGCAGGACGCGGGGGTTGCCGCCATCGTGCTGCACTCGCTGTTTGAGGAGCAGATCAACCTGGAAAGCAACGACCTGGACCGCTTCCTCTCGCAGGAGACCGAGAGCTTTGCGGAAGCGCTGAGCTACTTTCCGGACATGCAGTCTTACAACGTAGGTCCGGAAGGCTATCTCCAGCACATCCGTAAAGTGAAGGAGGCGGTTGACATCCCCGTGATCGCCAGCCTGAACGGCATTTCCACCGGCGGTTGGATCCGTTATGCCAAGCTGATGGAAGAGGCCGGCGCCGACGGGTTGGAGTTGAACGTCTACTACATGCCGACGGACACGGACCTGGATGCGGCCCGGATCGAGCAGATGTACTCGGACCTGGTCAGCCACGTCAAGGCCAGCGTCCGTGTTCCGGTGGCGGTGAAATTGGGACCGTTCTTCAGCGCGATCCCGAACATGGTTAAGCGGCTGGATGCGGCCGGCGCCGACGGCGTCGTCCTGTTCAACCGCTTCTACCAGCCCGATTTCGACCTGGAGACTCTGGAGGTGGCGCCGAACCTGACGCTCAGCGACTCCAGCGAACTGCTGCTGCGGTTGCACTGGGTGGCGGTTTTGTTCGGCGCCGTCAAGGCCGACCTGGCCATCACCGGCGGTGTGCACACCGCCGAGGACGTGGTGAAATCGATGATGGCCGGCGCCCGGGCCGCCATGATGACTTCGGCGCTGCTGCGCAACGGCCCGGACTATCCGGCCAAGGTGCTGGCGAACCTGGTCGAGTGGATGGAGAAGCACGAATACGACTCCATCGCGCAGATGCAGGGCTCGATGAGCAAGCGCTCGGTGGCCGAGCCGGCGGCGTTTGAGCGCGCCAACTACATGAAGGTGCTCTCCAGCTACACGCTCAAAGCGGCGCGGGCTTAGACCACTTCACAAACAGAAGTTGAAGGCCCTCCCCATAGGGGAGGGCCTTTTTTCGAGGCTCCCATGCAAATGCGGTTACAATAGCGGGTTCATGCGGTCTTCTTTCCCCTGTCTCGTCCTGTTCGCCGCCTGCGCGCTGGCGCAGCAGCCCCCAGCGCCCTCGCAATCGCGGACCGAACGCGCCCCCGCCCGCGCCCGTCTGGAATCCGGCGCGCAGCGCAACGAAAACGTCGCGGTCTACCTGATCGACACCAACGCCATCAAGGAGGCGGGCATCCGCCTCGGCGCCACTGTCACGATCGTCTCCGAACCACCCGTTGAGCTAAGCCATTACGGGACCGAGCACGGCCGTCCGCCGGGAGAGGCGGTGGCCGTGCCGCCCACGCGCATTGCCCCGGCCTGGCACGTCGAGTTATTCGAGTCGCACCAGTCGAGCGTGTTCAATGCCAGGAGCTTCTTCCAGGTGGGGGATGTCAAGCCATCCCACCGCAATTCTTACGGGGGCCGTGCCACCGGCGCGCTCGGGAAGACGTGGTGGCTGACCGGGAACGCCTCCCAGCGCAAGATCCGTGGGATGGTGAACGGAAACGTGCTGGTGCCGCTGGCCGGCGAGCGTATCCCTCTCGCCACCGACCCCTTTCTGCGATCCATGGTCACGCGGTGGCTCGAGGCTTACCCGGACAAACTGCCCAACCGGCCCGACTTCGACCCGCGCGCCCTCAACACCAATGCCCCGCAGCGGATCGATGAGATCGACGGCAACCTCCGGCTGGAGCACGACCTCGGTTCGCGCAACCGCGTCGTCGCCTTGCACGCCC
>CAYOTD010000802.1:0-2455 GCA_964406685.1 uncultured Solibacteraceae bacterium
ACTCGAAGGTCATCACGGCAGGCGAGGGCGGCATCCTCACCAGCAACAACCGCGAGTTCATCGACCGCGCGTGGTCCATCGCCAACTGCGGCCGGCATCGCGATGGAGGCTGGTTCCACCACTTCACGGCCGGGTCGAACTACCGCATCACGGCCTGGCAGGCGGCGGTGCTGCTGGCGCAACTGGAGCGGTTGCCCGAACAGATCGCGCTGCGGACGCGCAACGCGGAGTTGCTGAAGAGCGAACTGGCGGGGGTGGAAGGCCTGCGCTTCCAGCAGCCGCCGCCGCAGGTGAACCGCCACAGCTACTACCTGCTGCTGGGCCGCATCGACAAGGCCCGCGCCGGAATCTCGCGCGACGAGTTCCATCGCGCGCTGACGGGGAAGGGCGTGCCCTGCACGCCCTTCTATCCGCACCCGCTGTACGGCAACCCGATGTACGCGCAGGGAGGCTGCCGCGTGGAGCCCTGCCCGGTGGCGGAGGAGTGCATCCAGGATGCGTTCTGGCTGCCCTGCCGCGCCCTGATGGGCGACGAGGAGACCACGCGGGAGATCGCGCGCGCGATGCAGTCGGCCCTCGGCCCGGCCAGATAGTTTTGCGCCGGTGTACAATCGGCGCATGGGTCGCGCCGCATTCCTGCTGTTGTTCTTTCTGACTCCGGGGATGGCGGGGGAGCGCACGATCCTGGCCATCGGGGCGCACGCCGGCGACGCCGAGGTCTCGACCGGCGCGGTGCTGGCGGCGCAGCGGAAGCTGGGCGACCGCGTGGTGATCGCGCACCTCACTCTGGGAGAGGGCGGCAATCCCAAGCTGTCCCCGCAAGCCTACGGCGAGCAGAAGCGGCGCGAAGCCCGGGAGGTGGCGGCGGCGCTGGGGGCGGAAGTGATCTTCGGCCCTTACAAGGACGGCGAGATCCCCAACGACGAGGCGGCGCGCCGCTGGGTGGCCGATCTGATCCGGCAGGTCAAGCCGACGCACATCTTCACGCACTGGAAGAACAGCATCCACAAGGATCACTCGGTGACGCATGCCGTGGTGGTGGACGCGGTGCTGCTGGCAACACTGGAAGGGGTCAAGACCGGGCACCCGCCGCACCGCGGCGTGCGCTCCCTGCTGTTCGCCGAGAACTGGGAAGACCCCGAGGGCTTCCAGCCCTACCTGTACCTGGACGTGTCGGAGTCGCTGAAGAGGTGGAAGGAAGCGGTGGTCAAGTACGAGTTCATCGGCGGCGCCATTTCCTCGTTTCCCTACCTGGACTACTACGAGGCGCTGGCGCGGGTGCGCGGCGCCGAGGCGCGCACCCGGTACGCCGTCGCCTTCGACGTGCAACCCGAGAACAAGAAGCGAGTGCTCACCACCCTGCCATGAGACGCCGGGACTTTCTCGCCGCGGCGCTGGCCGCGCCCGCCGGAGCGGACCTGGCGCGCGACCGCCATCGCCCGCAGTACCACTTTCTGCCGCCCCGGAACTGGATGAACGATCCCAACGGTCCCATCTGGTGGAAGGGCCGGCATCATCTCTTCTACCAGCACAACCCCAACGGCGCCTTCTGGGGCGACATGCACTGGGGCCACGCCTCGAGCAAGGACCTGGTTCACTGGACGCATCTGCCCATGGCGCTGGCGCCCACTCCGGGAGGGGCCGACAAGGACGGCGTCTTCACCGGCTGCGCGGTCATTCACGACGGGCGGCCGACGATCGTCTACACCGGCGTCAACCCCGAGGTGCAGTGCCTGGCCACCAGCGACGACCGGATGATCGCGTGGAGGAAGCACCCGGCGAACCCGGTGATCGCGACGCCGCCGGCGGGCCTTTCGGTCACCGGCTTCCGCGACCCCTGCGTGTGGCGGCACGAGGGCCAATGGCTGATGCTGATCGGGTCGGGGTTCAAGGGCACCGGCGGAACGGCGCTGCTGTACCGCTCGGCCGACCTGGTGCGCTGGGAGTACCTGCACCCACTGTTCACGGCCGCGGTGGACCAGATGTGGGAGTGCCCGGACTTCTTCCCGCTGGGCCGCAAGTGGGTGCTGATGGTGTCGGCCAACCGGACCACGCCGTATTTCGTGGGCGAGTTCCGCGACCTGAAGTTCCAGGCGGAGAGCCAGGGCGTGATGGACGGGGGCGCCTACTACGCGCCCAAGAGCTACCTGGACAACCGCGGGCGGCGCATCCTGTGGGGCTGGATTCAGGAGCGGCGATCGCGCGAGGCGCAGATCGCGGCCGGGTGGAGCGGGGTGATGTCGCTGGCGCGGGTGCTGACGCTCGACGCGCGGGACCGGCTGCAAATGGAGCCCGCCGCGGAGTACCGCAAGCTGCGCCAGGGACGGGCCCGCGGCGGCGACAGCATCGAGGCGGAGGCGGTGCTCGATCCGGGGGCGGAGGCGGAGGTGGGGCTCGCGGTTGGCGCGGTCCGCATCGCGTATCGCGCGGGGGAGGGGCGGCTGACGGCGGGCGG
>CAYOTD010000803.1:0-2450 GCA_964406685.1 uncultured Solibacteraceae bacterium
GATCGGCGGTGAAGCGCGTCTCGTCGCCGTCCCACGGGAACGCCTTGTAGCGCTTCTTATGATTGAAGAACAGCTCGAACTTCGTCCGCGTCCAGCCCTTTTCGCGGAAGTGGCGCTCCATCGCCGAAACCACGTTGACGAACTCGGCCTCGTATCCCGGCTCGCCCCAGTTCAGAAACGACGCCGGCCATTCCGGATTGATCGGCAGATAGACGAACGGGATGGGCCGCGCCCCGCGCCGCCCGGAAGCGAACGCCGTTCCGTCCAGCAGCGGGCCGTAGTGCCGGTCGTACAGCGACCAGTCGGCGATGCGCCTCCCCCGTCCCGTGCCGGCCAGGGCGGGCGCGAACTCCGGGCCTACTTTCCCGCCGTGTCCGTAGCCAAGCTGGTGGAACACGCCGCGATGCTCGTGGAAGACGCGGTGGTGGGCGTGAATCAGGCCGAAGAAGGCGTCGCTGGTGAAAAAGCCCTGCCCCGTGCGCTTCCGCAACGCGGGGTAGTCCTCCGCCAGCCACGAGCTGCCGTAGGAGTTGTGGTCCACGGTGACCGCGTCATCGGCGGGGATCACCGCCGGCAGCACGCGCAGCTCGATGGGCAGGGTCGTCTTCCGGCCCGCCGCTTCGAGAACCGCCGACGCCTGGTAGTCGCCCGGAGCGGCGTCGGCAGCCACCCACACATCGAGCCAGTAGGCCTGCGCCGTCTGGCCCTCGATGCGGTTGTCCGCGTCGGGAATCCTCCCCTCCACCGGCCCTCGCGCCGGCACGAGCGCATCGGGATAGTAGCGCCCATCTTCCTCGAGGAGGTGGAACCACTCGCGATACAGATCGGACTGGATCTTTCCATCCGGTCGTGCGAACTCGACGCGCAGCCGGTAGGCGCCCTTCTCCGGCAGCTTGACGACCAGGTGGCAGGAGACATACCCGCCGCGCGCCGCCTCCAGCCGTACCGTCTTCAGGAACTCCACCGGCGCGGCCGTGCGGTCGGCGGCGACGGTGCCGCCGAACGGATCCGGCCGGACCCCGGCGGGCAACGCCTCCAGTGCGGCGCCCAAACACGCCGCCGGCAACAACACGAACAGTAGTGGTTTCATTTGGATTTCGTCCGGGTGCGCGCCGCGGCCACCCGGCGGTGGCCGGTGGCGAACAGATGGCTGAAAGGAAGCAGGACCGCGCCCACCAGCGCGGCGTCCGGCTCCAGCGCGCACGGCCGCAGCGCCAGCGTGCGGAAGTTCCGGAACTCCTCTCCCGGCGGGAACTGTTCCTGGATGGCGGCGGCCGCCAGCGGCCAGGCTTCGGTGAGCGCGCCGTCGAGAATCACCGCGTCCACGTCCAGCGCCCACACCGTGTTGGCGATGCCGATTCCCAGATAGCGGCAGGCCTCCGCGATCGCCTCCCGCGCCGCCTCGCTGCCCCGCATCGCTTCGTGGCAGATCGACCGGGCGCGGGCGTTCATGTCGCCTCCGCGTCCCTTCCACGGTCCGCCGTTTCTTTCCGAGTAGAGCCGGCACAGCACCGGGTTCGACGCCAGCGACTCCAGGCATCCTTCGCGGTCCTGGCGCCCCCGTCCCGGCGAATCCCTTACCACCATCTGCCCGATTTCACCCGTGGACACGTGGGGGCCGCGATAGACCTTTCCCTCCAGCACGAACGCGGCGCCCACGCCGTCGTCCACGCGGATGAACAGCACGCAGCGCTTGGAACGCACGTCCGGGTTGCCCAGCTCGTACTCGGCCAGCGCCGCGGCGCGCACATTGTTGTCGATCTCCACCGGCATCCGCAGGCGCTCTCTCAGGGGCCCGGCCACCGGCACGTCGCGCCAGGGCGCGGTGGCGCCGATCTCGACCACTCCCGTCTCGCAGTTCACGACACCGCGCGCCGCCACGCCGATGCCCTCCAACTGGCCCGGCCCCAGCTTCGCCGCCAGCGATTCGCACCACCGCCCCGCTTCCTCGACCACCTCCGCCGGGTCGGCGGGCGTCCGGAAGGAATGCGATTCCAGGATCCGGCCCTGCGCGTCGCCCAGGGCCACCAGCGTCTCCCAATCGCGGATCTCCACTCCAATCGAGCGCAGGTGCGCCGGGTCTACCCGCAGCCGCATGCCCGGCCGGCCGCCGGTGGAGGCTTCCACCCCCCGCTCTCCCACCAGCCGCTCGCGGATCAGCTCCGTCACGATGCGTGACACGGTTCCTTCGGATAGCTCGCTGCGCCGCGCCAGCTCGGCGCGGGAGAGCTGTTGGTGGCGCCGCAGAAGGCGGAGTACGGCGGCCCGGTTGGCGGCGCGCAACCCGGCGGGCGCCTTGAGGTGTATCCGGTCCATTCGCCTGGAGTGTAACTTACTTGCCGGTCGCAAGCAACTGGGATTTGCCGTATCCGTCCGGCTGGCCCCGACTCCGGGAGTATGATCGAAGACGGATCTTCTCATCATGTCGTGGCCAAAGCAGCCGGTTATCT
>CAYOTD010000804.1:0-2449 GCA_964406685.1 uncultured Solibacteraceae bacterium
TGGGTTTCGAGGCTCCCAGGCCGGCGGTGGTCAGGCGCGCGGCGTCCACGCTGAACTGCGAGACCAGGACGGCTTTGACCGCTTCGGCGCGGCGCTTGGACAGGTCGAGGTTTTGGGCCGCGTTGCCCACCGAATCCGTGTGTCCTTCGATCAGCAGGCGGAGGTTCGGGTTGGTGCCGAGGCCGCGTGCGATGGCCTGGATTACGGGGGCGGATTCCGGTTTCAGGCGGTCGCTGCCGGTGTCGAACAGGATGCCGTGGGTCACGTAGCGGCCGGAGGAGGCGATGACCTGGCTGAAGTCGGGCGTCGATTCGGCGAAGCGGACCATGCGGTATCCGATCGAGGCGCCGGCGCCGTAAAAGTCGTGGGCGAACTCGACCTTGTCGAGCGGGGGCATCTCCACCTGGTTGGCATCGAGCACCTTCTCGCCGTTGCAGTAGACGCGGACCCGCCCGTTCTGCACCCACAGGGCCGCCTTGACCGGCTCGTTCAGGTTCGCGGGAGCGCGCTTCCGCCCCAGTTCCTGATAGGGCGACCGCAAGCTGGCGATGTGGTGAGTGCCATCGCTGGAGCCTTGCAGCGAGTAAATGAAGATCTGCTTTTCCTTCGCCAGCAGAATCAGGTTCACGATGCTTCTTCCTTTGAGCCCGAACTGGATCTCGGCCTCATAGGTGAAGTTCTTGGGAAGCGAGGTGAGGTTGGGGAAAATCGACCCTCGCTGCGTGAAGGAGAGCTGGCGGAGGTTGCCCGAGGCGGACAACTCCGCGCTGGCGCCCCGGATCTTGAAGTGCGGCGGGGCGTCGCCCGGAGCCATGTCGGTGAAGTCGTCGTAGAAGATGGTCTTTTCGCCGGGAACGAACTCCGCCTTCAGCTCCGTGAACACGGGCTGCTGCCAAGCCGCGGCCACAAGAGCGCTGGCGATCAACATTGCCGTAAGTCTGGTCACTTTTCCTCCCTCTCCAGGTAAACAGGCGAACAAAAAGCGAAACAAAGGCTCAGCGGGAATAGCTTTTACTGCAAACAAAGGAGATAATTGGTTTTGTTTGGTCAGTTTTTGTTTTACCGACGGAGACCGGCACGACGGCCGGGCCCAGCGGTTTGATGATACCACGCAGGCCGGCGGCAGCGGCGGGCGGTCATCTCGGATTCCGCCCGAGGCTGCTACTATTGAGTGTTTTGGAAGCATGAGCAAGCACAAGAAAGTCCTGCCACCATCCGGTCCGCCTACGCGCGTGCTGATCGGAGGAGCCATCGCCCTGGCGTTGACCCTGGGCGCCGCGTTTGATTCCTCGCTGGCGTCGCAGCAGATGAGCCGGGCGCGTGCCGACGTTTACCGGGTGAGCGCGCAGGCCGAGCGGTTGCAGCCCGGCGGCGGCGTTCGGCGCGGCCCAGTATTTCCTCGCGCCCCGGCTGGTGGTGGTGCATGGCGTGGCCAGCCCGGGGGACTGGGTCCTGGGGAACTTCATGAAGCCTCAGAACTACGCAGCCTTCGGCGAAGCCAACGGCCTGATGCTGGTCCAGGACTTCGGCAATGGCGTGGTGCTCTATCGCAAGGAGGCGCGCTAGGCCATGTGGACGCTGTCAATCCTGGTTGCCGTGGCCTGCGGCTGGCTTTGGATCGCCGCCCTGCGGCCGTTGGGGAGCCGGCGCGGATGGGCCGCGCGGATGGTCGAGGTCTCGCTGGGAGCCGGTTTCGGCGTTGGCGTTGCCTCGGTTGTGTTCTTCCTGGCGCGTGCGGCGGGAGTGGCGTCGCCGTGGGTTCCGCTGGCGGTCGAGGCGCTGCTGGGCGCCGGCGCGGTGTGGCTGAAGAAGGCGCGCCCGGCGCCTGAGCCGCAGGCGCCCGCGAACGAGAAGCCGTTCCGCTGGACCGGGGTTGCCGCCACCGTGTTCGGGGCCGGGTTGCTGCTGCTCGTGCTTTCCTTCGTCGAATACACGCGTGCCAACCCACAGGGCGAGTGGGACGCGTGGAACATCTGGAACCTGCGCGCCAAGTACCTGATGGGGCAGGGCGGGGAATGGCGAAACGCGGTATCGCCCCTGCTGACCAATCATCCGGACTATCCGCTGCTGACCTCCTCGTTCATCGCCCAGGGATGGGCGCTGGCGGGCGCGGCGACGCCCGCGGCTCCGGCAGCGGCGGGGGCGCTGTTCGCCCTGGCCACGGCGGGGCTGCTGATTGGAGGAGTGACGCTGCGGTGCGGCCCGGCGCTGGGCTGGACGGCGGGGGCGGTTCTGATGGCGGCTCTCCACTTCCACCGCTGGTCGGCGGCCCAGTACGCCGATATCCCGCTGGCATTCTACCTGCTGGCGGCGATCCTGCTGATGGAACTGGATGAGCGGCCGGCGGCGCTTGTCCTGGCGGGCGCTTTCGCCGCTTTCGGAGCGTGGACCAAGAACGAAGGGATCGCGCTGCTGGCCGTGGTCGCGCTGGCGCGGCTGGCGGCGGGAC
>CAYOTD010000805.1:0-2443 GCA_964406685.1 uncultured Solibacteraceae bacterium
CGCAAAGACGTCGACGGCGTCATCATCGCTTCCCCGCCGCACTGGCACGCCCTGATGGCCATCGATGCCGTGAAGGCCGGCAAGGACATCTACCTGCAAAAGCCGATGACGCTTTATCCCGACGAGACCATCGCCGTGCGCAACGCGGTCAACCGGCACAAGCGCATCAGCCAGATCGGCACGCAGATCCATGCGGGTTCCAATTACCGGCGCGTGGTGGAGTGGGTGCGCTCGGGAAAGCTGGGCAAGATCGGCGTGGTGCGCACCTTCAACGTCATGAACCAGGGCGTGGAGGGCATCGGCCGCGCCCCCAAGCAGGACCCGCCCCAGGGCCTGGACTGGGAGATGTGGCTGGGCCCCGGCCCGTCGAAACCCTTCAACGCGCTGCTGTTCGCCAACAGCTACAACCACTGCTCCTTCTGGGACTACACCGGCGGCTGGACCCCGGGCATGGCGCCGCACATCATCGACCTGCCCATTTGGGCCCTCGAGTTGGGCCCGCCGGAAGTGACCAGTTGCACCGGGGGGCGGTTCACCATTCAGGACGACGGCGACGCCCCGGACACGCAGGAGGTCGTCTGGCATTACCCCAACTTCACGATGACGTGGATGATGAACTGCGCCAACAGTTTCGCCTTCGACTTCGGCCGCGGAACGCCGGCCCGGCGCCTGGGCATCTACTTCCACGCGGTCAACGGCACGCTGTTCACCGACTACAGCAAGCACGAGATCGTGCCGGAAGGCGATTTCCTGAAGGATTCGACTCCGCCGCCGGAGTCGATCCCGCCCTCGCCCGGCCACGAGCGCGAGTGGCTGGATTCGATCAAGTCCCGCAAGGAGCCCAGTTGCAGCGTGAACTACCACTACAAGGTGGATCTCGCGCTCACCCTGGCGAACCTGTCCTACAAGGTGGGCCGCTCGGTGCGCTTCGACCCCAAGGCTCTGAAGATCGTAGGCGACAAGCAGGCGGCCAAACTCGCCCGCCCCGTATACCGCGCACCCTGGAAGTTCCCGAAAGAGTATCTGTAAGGCGCCCGCCGCTCTACTGAAGGCCCGCGTGGTAGCTGTGCAGCGAGCGAGCCTGGCCTGTGCCGCGCCGGCGGCAGGCCGCGATGCCCTTGGCCGCCGCCAGGGCCCCCGACAGCGTTGTGATGTAGTGGACCTTGTACTTGATGGCGTTCTTGCGGATGTAGGAGTCGTCCAGTTCGCTCTCCTTGCCGGCGGGCGTGTTGACGATGAGCTGGATCTCCCGGTTCATGATGTGGTCCACGATGTGCGGCCGGCCTTCGTGCATCTTGTTGACGACCTGCGCCGCGATGCCGTGCTCCGCCAGCCAGGCGGCGGTTCCGCGCGTGGCCAGAATCCGCAGACCGAGCTCGGAGAACTGGCGCGCCACGTCCAGCACGGCGGGGCGGTCGCGGCGGGCCACGGTGATCAGCACCGTCCCTTCCAGCGGCAAGGGCGACTGGGTGGCTTCCTGGGCCTTGAAGAACGCTTCCCCGAAGCTGTCCGCCAGACCGAGGACCTCGCCGGTGGAGCGCATCTCCGGCCCCAGCAACGGGTCCACCTCGGGCATCATGTTGAACGGGAAAACCGCCTCTTTGACTCCGAAATGCGGGATGGCCGAGTGCTTGAGGCCGAGATCGGCCAGCTTGCGGCCCAGCATGAGCTGGGTGGCGGCCCGCGCCATCTGGATGTTGCAGACCTTGGAGACCAGCGGCACCGTGCGGGACGCCCGCGGGTTGGCCTCCAGCACGTACACCGTGCCATTGACGATGGCGTACTGCATGTTCATCAGCCCCACCACGCCGAGTTCGAGGGCGATGCGACGGGTGTAATCCTGAATCGTTTCCAGGTGACGGGCGGGACTGCTGACTGGAGGGATGACGCAGGCCGAGTCGCCGGAGTGAACCCCGGCGTACTCGATGTGCTCCATCACCGCCGGCAGGAACATCTCGCGGCCGTCGCAGATGGCGTCGGCTTCCGCCTCGGTCGCATTCTCCAGGAACTTGTCGATCAGGATGGGCCGCTCCGGGGTCACGTCCACCGCCGCCGACATGTAGTGCCGCAGCATCTGCTCGTCGTGGACCACCTCCATGCCCCGGCCACCCAACACGTACGACGGGCGCACCATCAGCGGGTAGCCGATGCGGCCGGCGGCGGCGATGGCCTGCTCGACGCTCACGGCCATTTCGGACTCCGGCATGGGGATGTTCATCCGCGCCATCATCTTCCGGAACCGGTCGCGGTCTTCGGCGAGATCGATGGTGTCGGGAGAGGTTCCCAGAATCCGGACGCCCTCGGCGGCCAGCTCGTTGGCCAGGTTCAATGGCGTCTGCCCTCCGAACTGCACGATCACTCCGTCCGGCTTCTCCTTGTCGTGTATGGAGAGCACGTCTTCGACGGTGAGCGGTTCGAAGTACAGCTTGTTCGAGGTGTCGTA
>CAYOTD010000806.1:0-2440 GCA_964406685.1 uncultured Solibacteraceae bacterium
CAGATTATGCGGCCCGGCGGTCCGGAATTGAAGGGGGGTGTGGCGGAAATATCGGCGGCTCAGGCGGCCAGGATGCGCCGCACGCGGTCGGCGTTCTCCTTCACCTCGTCGCTGATGCGCGGGAACATGCCTACGATCACGGCGTCGTGCGGCTTGATGCTGTCAAAGGCGGTCTGAAACGCCAGGTCCACTTCCCGCGGGGCCCGGATGCGCCGGCCCGCAGCGAGGATCTTGAAGGCCAGGCAGGTCTTCTTCGTCTGGCGCACGACTTTGAACATGCGCTCCGGATCGCCTTCCAGGTAGACTTCCCCGGCCGGAAGCGGCAACTCGCCGGTGATCTTTTTGAGCTCGTCCAGCGGGCGCGTGACGTAGTAACAACAGGTCATGTAAAAATCCGTCTCCCAGCCTTCGCTCTCGGCGCGGTCCAGGTTCTGGGGATTGTGAGTGGACAGGCCGGCCAGGACGCCGGTGTCGCGCACGCGCTTAAGGAACTCGCGGATCTGGGCCTGCTGGCCCGCGCGGCAGCGCCGGTCGGTGGTTCCGCCGTGGTGGACGATGCCCATCGGCCCCAGGGCGGCCATCTTCGGGATCAGCGAGGCGTCCTCTTCCAGGGCGCGGCTGCCCAGTAGTATCCACTGGAGCTTGCCGCCCTGGTCGCGGAAACGCTTCAGGTCGGCGAGGCTGCGCTCACTGTGGGAAAACTGCCAGGTGTTGATCCCGTTCCGCTCGCAGTGATGCAGGACCTCGCACACCCGCTCCGGGGTATACCACTCCTTCATGATCGCGTCGTAGATGCGGTTGAAGTGGGAGTAACCGTACATCGGGTTGGCGCCAATGATCAACCGGGAGATCCGGTGCTTGCCCAGGGCGACGGTGGGCAGGGTGGGGGAGGCGGACTGCGCGGAAGGCTCCAGGGCCTTCAATCCCGCCAGCCCGGCGGCTGACTGGAGGAAATGCCGGCGCGGAGAAGACATCGCGCTTTAAACATACCTTGACGGGAAGATTTCGGCAAGAGGATTTGGTGGGGCGGGGTATACTGCGGTCAGAGAGAGGGGGGGCATACCTTGGCAGGTACTTGCACGATCATAGTCAATCTCTACGACGGCTCCCGGCAGCCGATCCGGCCGTCGCAGGAGCCGCTGCTGAGCCTGCGCGACGGCGCGCAACGGACGCGGTTTTCCAAGTTCTTGAAAGGCAACACAATTCGCATCGGGGAGGTGCCGGTCCACGGCAACCTGGACGATCGCTATACGGTTCTCGCCTCGGCCCGGCGGCATCAGGACGCCGGCTTCTTCCCGGTCCCGGTCGCCGACGGCGCCGAACACACGGTCAACCTGATGCTGGTGCAGCGGGACGCCGCGCCGCGTTTTCGCCGTGTCCGCTGGGACGGTCTACCTGCCGCCGCGCCGGAGTTGTACCGGCTGTTGACCGCCGAGGACGCCGCGCTCGCCCGGCAGGAGTACGAACAGCTCATGGAGTACTCGCCGTCGTGTCTGGCTTGCCTGCTGAATATTACCACCGCGATTGAGACGCTGCCGCTGCCCGCCGGCGAGCGGCTGCTGCCGCTGTTCCGCCGCATCGACCTGCGGCGCATCGAAGACGCCACCCTCGCCACGGGCGTGCGCCAGGACCGCTTCTTCGCCTATGCCGGGAAGGCTCTTGTCGACATCATCCAGAGCCACACGGGCAACGGAGAGAAGCTGTTCGACACCGCCGACGCCAGCCTGCACCCGGGCGCGGATGCGAGCTGGAAGGAGGTGCGGTTCGGGGAGGCGAACCTTCAGTTCACCATCCACTCGGGGGACACGCGCACCGTGGACGGGATGGAGTGCGTGAAAGTGGAGGTGGACATGGACTACTATCGCGACCTGGGCGCGCACTTCTTCCTCGAGGTCGTCCCCAACTCGATTTCCGGCGTGTTCGGCGCGCCTCGCCGCACCGACCCGGCCCAGGTGTATGCCCTGCGCTGGATGGCGGCGCGCAACGCGAAGAAACCCGAGGACTTCAATCCGCCGTACACGCTGGAGGCGTAGCTCTAGTCGGGTTTGTCGGTGGCGCCGGCCCAGATGTATTCCCCGTCCAGCGTTTGGAACCACTTGGAGACGGCCTTATTGCGCCGGTCCACGACGGAATCGCCCGTGACCGATCCGATCACGTGCACCAGTGTCTGGGCGGGGATCACGCGGGTCAGCGGGGCGGAGAGCGCCGGGCGGGTGGCGCGCAGGTTCACGGCTGTGATGGTCGTGATCACCGCGAGCTCTTCTTCCGGCGGGGGGGCGGCGCCGCCCACCGCTTCCCGGATCAGCCGGTCGAGATCCGCTTTGAAGCCCGGGCAGGAGGTGTCCGCCCGGATTTCGCGGTGCATAATCAGGTTGGACCGGCTCAGCGGTTTCAGTTTCGGATGGGAGTCCGCCATGCGGCGGAGGAGTGCCGCGGTGGA
>CAYOTD010000807.1:0-2437 GCA_964406685.1 uncultured Solibacteraceae bacterium
TCGATACTCGTCTCCTTCGTGTGGCGCTCAACGCGGGCGGTTCGCAAGGGCGGCCTCCAATTGGTTGATGTCGTCGATCACCGCCAGGGCGCCCTCATCCCGCAGCGCGGCTGCCGACTCCTCGCGCAGCGTGGCCGCGCGGGGAACGACGCCGATGAACCGCGCTCCGGCGGCGCGGGCGCAGCGCGCGTCGTCCACCGTGTCGCCGATGTACCAGACGCTCTGCCCCGATTTGATCCCCTTGATCAGCAGCAGACCGTCTGGCGCCGGTTTGCCGTTCTTGACGTGGTCCGCGTAGATGGCGGGGTCGAAGCGGATGCCGCCCGCGCACCGGTTCAACGTCAGGTCGGCCTCCCACTTGTGCCGGCCGCTGAACACCGCCAGGTCGTAACTCTCCGCCAGCCGCTCCAGGGTGCCCGGCGTGGCCACCCACCGGTCGTGCCTCACCAGTCCGTCGCCGTCCTTGCCTTTGAACAATTCAATGAACCTCGCCACCACCGTGTCGTACTCCTGCCAGGACCCCAGGTCGGCGCAGAGCCGGTGGGTCAGCAGCCAGTCGTCGTTGAACCCGCCGCGGTTCTTGTAGAACTGGATCAGCGCGTGCGGGATCGTCTTGCCGGTGAAGTGCCGCACCGTCTGCACGATGGTCTCGCGATACGACTCAGTCACGTCCACCAGCACACCGTCCATGTCGAACACCAGCACCTCGCGCGCCATCACCAGATCTCCTTCAGCGCTCCCAGGAACCGCTCCACCTGCGCGCGCGTGCCCACCGTCACCCGCACCGCTCCCGCGATCTCGTAACTGCGGTCGCGCACCAGCACTCCCCGATCGCGCAGAGCGTCCCGGATCGCCATCGCCCGGTCGCCCAGGCGCATCAGCACGAAGTTCCCGTACGTCGGATAGAAGGAGATCCTCATGCGCCGCAAGCCGTCGCACAGCAGGTCCCGCGCCGCCAGGACTTCTTCCACGTACTCGCGCACGTAATCCGGATCGCGCACCGCCGCCCGCGCGGCCAGCGCGGCAAGCTGGTTGACGCTGTAAGGCGATTGCGTCTTGCGCAAGAACGCCACATTCGTCGCCTGGCTGAACAGACACCCGATGCGCATCGCCGCCATGCCGAAGACCTTGGAGAAGGTCCGGCTCACGAACAGGTTCGGATAGTGCGGGATCAGGTTCAGCGCGGTCACGCCGTGAAACTCGAAGTACGCTTCATCGATCAGCACGGCGGCCTTCGGCGCAGCCGTCAGCACTTTCACGATCTCGGCCACTCCGATGGCCGTCCCCGTAGGGTTGTTCGGATTGGCGATCAGGATCGCGCGCGTCTGCGGCCCGATGGCCCCCAGAAACTCGTCCAAAGGGAACGACAGGTCTTCCGCGGGATAGTCGATCTCGCGCAGCCGCGCTCCCGCCACTTCCGCGTAGAAGCGGTACATGGCGTAGGAGGGTTTCAATAGCAGCGCTTCGTCGCCGTCGTCCACATACGTGTTCACCAGTACCTGAATGGCTTCATCCGTGCCGTTGGTGAGCACTAACTGGCCCGGCTCGACGCCGAAGTAAGTTGCCAGTTCCGGCCGCGCGTCGTCATACTCCGGATACACCGACAATCCATCGGCGCTCAGCCGTTCGCGCAGGAACTCGATCACACGCGGGGAGCAGCCCACCGTGTTCTCGTTGAAATCCAGCCGCAACTTCCCCGCTCGACCGCCGGTGGGCGGCGAGTAAGGCGCCATCTGGAGCACGGCCGGACGGGGTTTCAGTTCAGCCACGGCCGCGCACCTCCACCGACCGCGCGTGGGCCTCCAGGCCCTCGGCGCGCGCCAACGTGGTCACCGCCGGAGTAAGCCGCTTCAGGGCCTCGGGAGTCAGCTCCTGCGTCGAGATGATCTTGACGTAGTCCGCCGCCGACAGCCCTCCGCGCAGCCGCGCCACACCGGAAGTGGGCAGCACGTGGTTCGGTCCCGAGGCGTAATCGCCCGCGGCTTCGGTGCTGTGCGGGCCGATGAAGACGCTGCCGGCGTTGTCCACCTGCTTGAGCAGGCTCGCGTCCGGAATGCTCAGGTGCTCGGGCGCGAAGCGGTTGGCCAGCGCCATCGCCTCGTCCAGCGAACTGACCAGGATGATAGCGCTGTTGGCCCGGATCGCCGCCCGTGCCACCGCGGCCGTGGGAAGCGTGGCAAGCTGCCGGTTCACCTCCTTCACCACCGCCTGCGCCAGCCGCTTCGACGTCGTCAGCAACACCGCCGAGGCGTCGGTGTCGTGCTCAGCCTGCGCCAGCATGTCCGCCGCGATCCAGGCCGGGTTGCCCTCCCGCGCCACCAGCAGGATCTCGGTGGGTCCGGCGACGAAATCGATCCCCACCTCGCCCGCCAGCAACTTCTTCGCCGCCGCGACGTAGATGTTGCCCGGACCCACAATCCGGTCAGCCGTGGGAACG
>CAYOTD010000808.1:0-2434 GCA_964406685.1 uncultured Solibacteraceae bacterium
CTTGCTCCTGAACATCGCCCATTCAACGGCTGGAATACCCCGGCCGGCTCGCGTGTATCGTCGACTCGCCGTACAGCCTCGCCAGCCGGAAGGGGTAGCCGTCGATGTTGGGCGCGGCACGGCGGGTGTTTATGTCGCACCAGACGGTGCCGCTGTCACGTTGGCTCTTTGGCGGAGGTCTCAGCCCCGGCGGCGCAAGTCCGCGACGAGCCGGGTCACCAGCGTCTCGATTTCGTCGCAGACCTGCTGATAGACTCTTTCGCTCTTGCCGATCGGGTCGCGCACGGCCCAATCCACCACGGGGCAGGGAGTGGGGAAGGAGAGATCTTCGCCGCTCAAGTTCACAATCAGGTCGAAGCGGCTCAGGTCCATCATCCCCAGGTCGAGGGGGAACTGTTCGTCGTCGAGCGGGACATTCTTGTCGCGCATGACCTTCCGGGTCTGCGGCTGAACCACCATCGCCGGCGCGAGCCCCGCGCTGGCGGCTTCCAGAACGTCGCTCCCGTAGGCGCGCGCGAAACCCTCCGCCATCGGACTGCGGCAGGAGTTTCCGATGCACACAAACAGGACTCGCTTCTTAGCCGGCATCATCGGTTTCACCTCGTGTTCGGCGAGCTGTAAAACAGCAGGATTCCGCCGCCTACGCGCTCATAGGGCTGCATAAGATCGGGCCAGAACTGGACGCCCGGGTCGGCGACATAGCGCGCGCCTCCGAACAAGCCGTACTTGAAGGGAGTAAGATTAACGGCATTCCACCCCGGCCTGGGGCCATTGAGATCCAAGGACCTGATTGGAGGAAAGCCATACTGCTTCTCGAGATCGCCGGGGGCGAACTGGTTGTAGTACACCTCCGTTGCGTTCAACTCTTTCAGCCGCGAGCCAAGCCTCTTGATGTCCTGTCCCCAGTCCAGGTCCGAATCGACCAGCACCGCTTCCGGCTTCCCGCCGGCGAGAAGGTTGAAGTAGGCCAGGTAATCCGGATGAGCTGCCAGGGACGTCAGCGGGATTGCCAACAATATCAGTCCCACGGCAGACTGCGCCAGTCGGCGCCGGGCGAGGCGGTCCAGCATCCAGATCGCGGCACACCCTCCCGCGATCCCCAGCGCCAGGGATACGGGAAGCACGTGGCGCGTGCCGATCTTGATCCGGCTGAAGAACGAGGAGAAGACCAGAATCCCCAGCACCGTGGAGGGCGCCAGCCACCCTCGCGAGCCGAACCGGCTGCGGGAGCAGAGCAACACCAGTCCGCAGACGCCGAGCGCAAGCACCGGAAGCGGCGTCTTGACTCCGAGAGCGACCAGGAAGAAGTGCGGCCAGCCGGTTGTGCTCACCGCTCCCAGTAGGTAAGTCAGGTGGCCGGATGCATTGTGTTCCTTCACAGCCTGGATGCCGCTGAACAACTCCGGAGCCGGGACCGGAAACGCCACGCCCGGCGTCTTTCCAAAGGAGAACCAGTATCCCGCCCAGACCACGACCGCAGCCGTCAGGACGGCCAGCAGAAAGGAGACAGTGCGCTCACGAGCCAGCTCCGCGAGCCGTTTCCATCCCGGCCGCTGGGCGTGCCACCAGATAAGCAGCGCCGTGATCGCCACCGAGGGCAGAAACGCGAAGGTCGAGAACTTGGCCAGCACGGCCAGCCCGGTGGACGCGCCGAAGCCGGCGGTGCGCGGAAGGCTGGGCTCGGAAACCCACCGCCAGCCGGTGTAGATCGCCAGCAGCAGCATGGCGGTCAGGCCCATGTCCGTGGTTGCCAGTCCTCCGTGGGCCAGCATCGAAGGCGTCATCGTGACCAGGAGCACGGCCGCCACCGCCGCGGCCCCTTTGCCGGAGATCCAGCGCGCGCAGGAATACGCAACCCAGCAGGCGATCCAGAAGAACGGCAGAACCCCCGCCCGCGCGAGGGCCAGCGTGCGATCCTCCTTGCCATCGCGAAACAGGATCGCCAGTCCCTCGTCCCACATCGATTTCTGATTCGCGCCCCGCGCGCCGAACAACTTCGGCGGGAGGGCCGTCATCACGCGAGCCAGCGGCGGGTGCTGCGTCTCGTAGGTGTACGCATGCTTCTCGATCCACTCCATGCCGCAGGCGATGTGCGCGGGTTCGTCGAACGTATGGCTGAAGGTCGTGTAAGTGGAAACGATGCGGGCGGTCGCCAGCAGCACCAGTCCGGCGGCGAGCCAGGCGGCGTAGCGCTCGACATACGATTCGACCCGCGGCCACCAGGCGGTCTCCGCCTGAGGGCGCGGCGCCATTCCGGCTCGTTTCTTCATGGAATCAGGATCGCGTACTCGCTTGCGGGCTCGCAACGAAGCCGGCGTCACGGCTCGAGGAAGGCCATCTTGGCCTTCACGCACACCAGGATCCACCACTGAAGGGCTAGTATCGCCACGCGCCAGGGCCAGCGGAACCGGACTAGATCCACCCCCGCCGGCGC
>CAYOTD010000809.1:0-2429 GCA_964406685.1 uncultured Solibacteraceae bacterium
GTGCCAAGGCGGTGACGTCGGCGGGGTCGAGGTCGTCGAGCTCGGCGTGCAGCGCGGCCCAGGCGTCGGCGCGGTCCAGCACGTGCTTGTAGGCCTCGGCGGTGATGGCGAATCCGTGCGGCACCCGGACGCCCCGTTGCGACAGCTTCTGGAACATCTCGCCGAGCGAGGCGTTCTTGCCGCCGACGAGCGGCACGTCGGCGATGCCGAACTCCTCGAAGAAGCGAATGTAGGTGAACCCCGTCATGCCCTGTTCCTTCGCATCGTTGCGCATGGTTGCGCATGGTTGCCCGTCCGCCCGCGAACCCGGCGTCACTTGATGACGATATGGTCACGCCCGCCGCCGTTCTGCGTGCGTTTGGCACCCAAGGTGAGGACTTCCGGCCCTGATCGGGGGCGGTGCCGTGGCGGACAGTGGCGGAATGGAGCAGTTGACTGCCCTGGACGCCGCCTTCTTGGAGGTTGAGGACGCCGATCCGCATGTGAGCCTGGCGCTGGGCGCGGTATCGGTCATGGAGGGGCCCGTGCCGCGCTACGACGAGTTCGTCGCGGCCTTCACCCGGCGGGCGGCGGCGGTCCCACGTTTCCGGCAGGTGCTGCGAACCCATCCACTGGATCTGCGGCCCCCGGAATGGACGGATGACCCGCACTTCGACCTGACCCGCCACCTGCACCGCGCCGCGCTGCCGCACCCCGGCGGCGACGCCGAACTCTTCGAGACGATCGCCGCCCTGATGGAGCGCCGGCTCGACCGCGAGCGCCCGTTGTGGGACTGCTGGATCATCGAGGGGCTGCCCGACGACCGGTGGGCGGTGTTGGTCAAACTGCACCATTGCGTGGCTGACGGCATCGCGGCGACGCAGATGATGGCCAGGTTCGGCGACGACGACACCGGCACCTTCGCCACCGACATCGCGGGCACCAAAGGCCGCGCGAGCCGGGGCGTGAAGCTGGCGGGGATCGACCTGAACCCGCTGAACTGGGTGCGCGAGATCGGGCGGGGAGCCCTGGCGGCCGAACACGCCGCCATCGGGGTGGCCGAGCTGACCGCCGGCCTCCTGCGACCGGCGCGGCCGTCGTCGCTGAACGGACCGCTCACGACGATGCGGCGCTACAGCGCGGCCCGAGTCCGGCTGGCCGACCTGCAGACAGTGTCCCGGGCGTTCCATGTGACGCTCAACGACGTTGCGCTGGCGGCGATCACGTACAGCTATCGCCGCGTCCTGCTGGATCGCGGTGAACGGCCCGGCCACGATTCCCTGCGCACCCTGGTTCCCGTCTCGGTCCGCACGGCCGATCACTTCGCGGCCAGCGACAACCGGGTCTCCGCCATGTTGCCGCTGCTGCCGGTCGACGAGCCGGACCCCGTTCGGCAGCTGCTACTGGTGCGCGAACGCCTCACCCGGGCCAAGGCCAGCGGACAGAGCGAGGGCGGCAGCGTGGCGGTGTCGGCGGCCGACAGCGTGCCGTTCGCCTTCTCCGCGTGGGCGGTCCGCCTGCTGGCACGGCTGCCGCAGCGTGCCGTCGTCGGACTGGCCACCAACGTGCCCGGCCCGCGCGGCCGGCAGCGGCTGCTGGGGCGGCTGGTGTTGGAGATCCTGCCGGTCCCGCCCATCGCGCTGCAGGTGCGCACCGGCATCGCGATGGTCAGCTACGCCGATGCGCTCGTCTTCGGTATCACCGCCGACTACGACACCGCCGCCGACATCGGGACTCTCGCCGCGGGGATCGAGGATGGGGTGGCGCTGTTGGTTGCGGCGAGTCTTGGGTCGCGTGGTGGGTGAGCGGTGGCGTGGGTGGGCTAGCCGGCTTGTTGGTTGTCGTGTGGGTTTGTGGGGGTGCGGCGGGCGCGTTGGTGTGCGGTCAGGAGGAGGTGGTCGAATGTTGATTGGGTGGCGGTGGTGGCGCTGGAGGTGCGGAAGTCCTCGGTGATCTGCTCGGCCAGCGCCCGCAGCTTGATGTTGGTTTCCTGGGATCGCCATTTGAGCAGGTTGAATGCGGCGTCGGCGGTGATGCCGTAGACCAGCATGAGCATGCCTTTGGCCTGTTCGATGGCGGCGCGGCGCTCGCTGATGCGGGCCAGTTTCGCGGTGACGACTTCTTCGTGTTCTTGGGTGGCTAGGGCGGAGACGTCGATGTAGAAGCCGTGTGTTCCGATCACCTCGCCGGTGTGGTCGCAGAGCAGGTCGCCGACGACGACGATCGAGTGGACCTGGCCGGTGGTGTCGATGATCCGGTGGCGGGTGCTGAATGCCTGGTGGTGGTGGAGGATCTGGTCGATGCTGACGGTGATGTGGCCGCGGTCGTCGGGGTGTTTGTGCGCGAGTACCAGCTCGGTGGTGGGTGTGACGGTGCCGGGTTCGTAGCCGTGCATGCGCTGCACCTGCTCTGACCATTCCCATCGTTGGTCGGCGAAGTAGAACCGGAAC
>CAYOTD010000810.1:0-2427 GCA_964406685.1 uncultured Solibacteraceae bacterium
TGTTCGTGCTGGGGATGTCATTCCTGCTGGGCGGGCTCAAGCACCATGCCCAGGAGTACAACCGGGCCAACGCCCGCCTGCAGGCCGCCCTCCTCTTCCTGGCCACCGTCGCGCTGATGATCCCCACGGCCGTCAGCCGGGGCGATGCGGGGACCGAGGCGCCGTTCCTGCAGCAGCTGAGCCTGGGGCTGTC
The DNA here is from genome assembly GCA_964406685.1 of uncultured Solibacteraceae bacterium. Lineage (GTDB taxonomy): Bacteria > Acidobacteriota > Terriglobia > Bryobacterales > Bryobacteraceae > JACQZT01. The sequence goes on from CAYOTD010000810.1 coordinate 194, forward strand.
GGTGCTGCTCCTCGTCGCCTATGCCGCGGGCATGCTGTTCTCACTCAAGACGCACAAGGAGCTGTTCGCCAGCGCGGAGCCCGGCGAGGAGGCCGGCGAGGCGCCGTGGCCGATCGGCCTGGCCCTGGCCACCCTGGCCGGCGTCACGGTGCTGGTGGCGCTGGTCAGCGAGATCTTCGTCGAGTCGGTGCAGCAGGCGGCGGAGGCCTTCGGCATGAGCCCGGCGTTCGTGGGCTTCATCGTGGTGGCCCTGGTGGGCGGCGCGGCGGAGATGGGCTCCGCGTTTTCCGGCGCGCGAAAGAACCGGCTCGATCTGAGCGTGGGCATCGCGCTGGGGAGCGCCTCCCAGATCGCCCTCTTCGTCGCGCCGGTGCTGGTGCTGCTCAGCTATGTCCTCGGGCCGGCGCCGATGAGCCTGCTGTTCTGGCCCGGTGCGGTGTTCATGATGTTTATCGCCACGATGACCACCGCGCTGCTGGCGAACAGCGGGAAGTCCGCCTGGTTCGTCGGGACGCTGGTGTTGATGGTCTACCTGACCTTTGCGCTGGCGCTGTACCTGCTTCCGCCCCGGGCGGTCTGAAGAAGGACGCCGCGGGTCATGGCCGCTTCGGGAGCCTCATCCGCTCCGGATCGACTCCATAGGTCCAGGGAAGCCCCGAATTCTTCCAGCCGTTCTTCATCCGCTGGCCGTGGAAGACGCTGGCGGGATCGTCCACCAGGTCTCCTTCCATGCCGTCGGTGACGTTCCAGACATTCCGGAAGCCGGCGGCCGCCAGCAGGTTGACCGCCCTGGCGCTGCGCCCTCCCGAACGGCACACGACCAGCAGCGTGTCGTCGAAAGCGAAAAGCTCTTTCACCCCGGCGACGAAATCGGGATTGGGTTTCATGGCGAAGTGCTTCTTCGCCAGGTCCCACTCGTACGTCTGGAAGGCGAGGGGGACGTTCCAGGCCATCTCCGCGTGGCCGACGAAGAGGAACTCCTCAGGCGTGCGGACGTCCAGGATCTTCACCTTGTCCGGCGCCGCCTTCCACTTCTCGTACGCCTCCCGGGCTGTCAGGTAGAGGCCGGGCGCGGTCTGCTTCTCCTTGGGCGGCTGGGCGGACGGGGGGGCGCCCGGGTTCTGGCCGGCCGCGGGGGGCGGCGCCAGCGCGGCGATGAAGACGAGGCACAGTCCGGCAATCCAGGGGCTTTTCATAATCCTTCCTTGGGGAGCGTCTCCGCCGGTCGGCGGGAATTCAATGTGGAGAAGAGCACCACCGTCGAGCGGGGCTGGGCCAGGTACGAAAATCCCGGCACCGCGGCGGCGGACTCCCATTCCGCGATGTCGTCGGGCGGGTCGAGGGCGGTGTCGATCCACCGCCGCCACGGCTGCGGCCGGGCGGGCAGCTCGAAGGCCAGCGGTTCCCAGTACGCGTTCAGGATCCAGTGCAGTACGAGGTTTTCCCCCGCCACCCGGGCGCTGACGGCGATGGCGTGGGACCAGTCGCCCCAGTCGGGCTGGTTCAGCCGGGTGCCGTGCCAGACGAACCGGGCGCGCCGGATCAGCTCGACCAGGTTGAGGCGCGCCAGCTCGGCCCGGACGTCGCGGTGGTGCCGGCGGGCGGCCAGCCGGGAGACGAAGCGGTGGAGGTCGGCGTTCCGCTCCACGAGGCCCCAGTCGAACCAGCTGGTCTCGTTGTCCTGGCAGTAGGCATTGTTGTTTCCGCCCTGGGAGCGGCCCGCCTCGTCCCCCATCTGGATCATCGGCAGGCCCAGCGAGAGCAGGGTGATGGTGTGGAAGTTCTTGACCTGGCGGTGGCGGAGGCGCCGGACCTCCTCGTCGTCCGTCGGCCCCTCGACCCCGCAGTTCCAGCTGGCGTTGTCGTCGCCGCCGTCGCGGTTGCCCTCGCCGTTGGCCTCGTTGTGCTTCCGGTCGTAGGAGACGAGATCCATCAGCGTGAAGCCGTCGTGGCAGGTCACGAAGTTCACGCTCTGCTCGGCCTCGCGCCCCTCGTGGCCGTAAATGTCCGGGCTGCCGAGCAGGCGGTCGGCCAGCCGGGGAACGGTCCGCTCGTCGCCGCGGAGGAACTGCCGGACGTCGTCCCGGAACCGGCCGTTCCACTCCTTCCAGTTGTCGCCGATGAAGCTGCCGACCTGGTACAGCCCCGCTGCGTCCCACGCCTCGGCGATGATCTTGGTGCCGGCCAGCACCGGGTCCGAGTCGATGTCCCACAGCACCGGCGGATTGGCCATG
>CAYOTD010000811.1:0-2421 GCA_964406685.1 uncultured Solibacteraceae bacterium
CAGGAAGAATCTCGCTTGACCAGATACAGACACTGGTGACCCGGCTGCGGCGGTAACCCTCCACACTTCGGTTGACAGCCGGGGAGCGGGGAGTCTAACTTTGTGATAATGCTTGAGAGCCCGCCAGATAAGAGGCTCAGAGACTGAGCAGATCCCGCCGGGAGGAGACCGACTTGAGATACGCGTGGTGGTTGGCGGCCGTGGTGGCCGTCGCGCCGGCGATGGCGCAGGATATCTACGGGGGACCGGCGGTGCTGAGCCGGCCTCCAGTGGGCAACCTGTCGGCGTCGAGCGACCTGCTGGTGATTCGCCCCTCGTTACGGCTTCTCGGCTCCTACGAGAGCGGACTGTACCTCCCCGCTACCGATTTGTACGGCAACCAGACGCGCAGCGACAGCTTCGGCGTTTCGGCCGTGGTCGGGCTGGGCGGATACCACCGCTGGCGCCACACTCTGTTGGGGCTGGACTACCGGGGCAGCTTCCGGCACTACACCCGGTACGAGAACCTGGATGGGACCGACCAGAGCGTATCGCTGAGCGTACAGCACCAGGCGAGTTCGCGGACGATGTTCACGCTGTCCGGCGTGGGAGGAACCTACAGCCGGGGTTACGGGGTGTGGGCGGCCAACCTCAACTACGGCGACTACTCGCAAGGCGTGGATCCGACGACCACCGCCGTGACCAACACGGATCTGCTGGATGCCCGCACCTACTATGCCGGCGGGAGCGCCGACGTGATCCACCAGAAGACGGCCCGGCTTTCCGTACGGTTGGGGGGCGGGGCGTTTGCCGTGCGGCGCCGCTCGCGCGGTTTGGCCGAGCTGAACGGATACACCGGCCGGGGCGATATCACGTACCGTGTCGGACGGCGCTCGAACATCGGCGTCGACTATCAGTACATGGACTACCGGTTTGTGCGCGCCTTCGGCACGTCCAACATCCACATCGCGGCGGGCAGTTTCTCCCATCAGCTTGACCGGAACTGGGCGTTCGCGCTGCGGGCGGGCGTCCTGCGGGTGGAGAGCCTGCGTGTCGAGCGTGTCGAACTGGATCCGGTTGTGGCCGCGCTGATCGGGCAAACGGCGGGACTGGAGGCGACCTTCCGGGTCAACTACGGTTCGATGATCGGCGTAGCGTTGTCGCGGAACTTCCGCCGCGCCGGCCTGACGTTCCGCTATGATCGCGGTGTGACGCCCGGCAACGCGATCTTCCTCACCTCGCGCGCCGACGTGATCAACGCGACCTATTCCTACCGGGGGTGGCGCCGTTGGGCGGCCTCGCTGTCCGGCAGCCATTCGCGCTACACGACCATCCTGCAGGATTACGGCAACTACGAGGTATCCGCCCTCAGCGCTTCGACCTCGTACCGGCTGGGACGATTCGTCCACCTGGTCGGCAGCATCGCCGGACGGAGCTTCGACATGCGGTACCTCCAGGGAGGGCGGAGGCGGAATTCCTACGTTGTGACTTTCGGAATCGGATTCACGCCTAACGAGATGCCGTTGTCGCTGTGGTGAGCCCGGCACGGCGGAACTGACGCTCAAACAAGTCCAGCGTGCGGGCGAGTTGGGTTTCGCAGGAGAACTCGGAAGCCACCCGCCGGCGGCCGGTCTCTCCCAGGCGGCGCGCGAGACCGGGGGATCCGAGGAGTTCGAGCAGCCGCCCAGCCAGCACTTGCGGGTGACGCGGCGCCACGATGTAGCCGGTCTGACCTTCCAGAACCGCCTCGCGCGCTCCCCCAGCGTCGGTCGCCACCACGGGCAGGCCGGCCGCCATGTACTCCAGGATCGAGTTGGAGAAGCCTTCCGCCCATGAACTGAGGACGCCGATGGTGGAGGCGGCCAGCAACTCCGGAACGCGGTTGCAGGCGCCCAGGAAGTGGACCTGGGCGGAGATCCCCAGCTCGGCGGTCAAGCGCTTCCAGGACGATTCCAGGCGGCCCGTCCCAGCCAGGGCAAACGCTGTGCCGGGTGCCTGCTCCAGCACCAGGGCGGCGGCGCGCAGGAAGGTTCCCTGGTCCTTGAGCTCGAAGTTCATGTTGGCCACCATGGTCACCAGCGGCAAGTCCTCGGGGAGGCCGAGACTGCGGCGGATGGCGGAGGGATCGAAACCGGCCGGCCCTCCGCGGCGGGCCAGATCCAGGCCGTTGTGGATGGTGACGATCTTCGAGGAAGGCGCGCCCTGGCGGCTGAGTTGATCGGCAACCGCGCCGGCGTTGGCGACGATGCAGTGCGCCAAGCGGTAGGCGAGGAGTTCGACGCGAAGCTGGGCCGGGGTGCGTGTTCCTTCGGTCTCGCGGCGGGCGGCGATGCGGACCGGGACACGAGCCAGCCAGGCGCCGATCATCCCGAAGACGTTGGTGTAGAAGTCATGGGTTTGGACAATCGCGGTGCGTAGTCCCCGGAGTTAGCGCACAAAGCG
>CAYOTD010000812.1:0-883 GCA_964406685.1 uncultured Solibacteraceae bacterium
CGATTCCGTCCCTGGCCACCACGTTTCCGGTTGCTTGGCGTTTTTCAGGAGCATTCACCTTTGCCTTGGGGAACGACGAGGATGTGTGTTAGCACCCTTCGCTTCCGGTCTCCGCTCTCAATTTCCATCAACGACCATAGCTTTCGGGCGGTGCTGCTTCCCCGCGCAACGTGGTGCCGCGTAACGCCGAGGGTCTCCGCTTCCCGTATCCCTGCCGTCAGCGCTGTCAGCAGAATCAGCCACGGCCGGCAGAACGTCTGGTTGCCCTTCCGCCCGGAGTCTTCGGCGATATGCGGTCCCGTCACCGCACCAGCGCCCGTGCAGCGTCTCCAGCCCCGATCTGGCCCCGCGCTGCCGCAACGTCTGCGGATCCACGCTTGACCACACGCGCGTCTCGCGCTCGATTCGCCGGTGCCGACGCGCCATGCCATCAGTAGCTACCTGAATTATCCACGAACCAAGAGCGGTTGGCGCGACTGATGCGCGGAGTTGGTCCTCGATCTGGCTGCTGCTGGTTTTCCTCGGTCGCTCTGCCGGAATCGCCTCCTGTCTGTAACTCGTTGCCCGCTTTGGGTTGCCGATGCATAAGATTCTATGCATGCGTGTCGTCAGCATCGCAGTCCACTGGCAATCACCGGCGCGAAGCCGGCTGCGCCGGCAGCGATCCCACGCAAGCGACTCATCAGACGCTGAAACACGCCTCTCTCCTCGTAGTGGTCGCTGTAGCTGACGCCCACGCGCCCGGCATGCCGCCAGATCTTGGCCGCCAGGAACAGAAACCGCAGCCGTGCGGTGGCCAAGGTCGTGTGCCGCATCTCCTCGCCCTTCACGCTCTCCTCGCGGCCGAACAGCATCAGCCGACAGTTCAGGTTGTAGGCCAGCA
>CAYOTD010000812.1:893-2415 GCA_964406685.1 uncultured Solibacteraceae bacterium
TTCATCATCCAACGCTTCGACGGGTGCGCCGCCAGGCCGGCGTCGTTGTGGGCTTCCTGGATCAGGTTCTCGGCGGTCGCCCGCCCCCGGTAGAAGCCCACCAGCGCATCCAGAGGTCCGTCCAGGTTCGTCGCGAAGACCCGATAGCTGTACTCCGGCGTATCGAACAACTGGTACTGTTCGGGTTCATCCGCTTCGCGCTCCTGCGGCTGCTTCTCGTACCGCAGCGCCAGAAACCGGTACGGTTTGGCCCATCCCTGCGGCTGGTAGAAGAACTCGCACTGCCCGTCGGCATCCGTGTGCCGCGAGGGCTTCCACTCGACCGCCTTCAGCTCATCCCCCAATCGCGCCGTCTTGCGCGCCACAACAACGAACCGGCAGTTCCGCTTCGCATACGCCTGGACCGCGTCCCAGCAGGAGAAGCCCGAATCGGCGCGCGCGCACACTGTCTGGAGGGTCGCCGGCAGGGCGGCAAACGCGCCCTCCAGATGTTTGGCGATTTCCTGGCCGCTCGGCCGGTCGCCGGTACGCAGGGCGCCCGTCACGTATTCCTTGGTCTCCGCCAAGAATGTCAGGATCGGCTGGTAGCTCCTTTTACCCTTGTTCTTCGGGTTGTAGCTTTTGCGCGCGCCCATCTGGTTGCCGAACAGGGTGTGCACGGTCGTGTCGGTGTCCATCGTCGCCTCGGTCAACTCGACGTTGGCCGCTTGCCAGACCTGCTGCCGCATGCGGTGCGGCACTTCCAGCAACCGCCGCGCCACCCCCAGATGCAGCGAGGCCAAAAAGCGCCAGAAGGTCGACTGCGGCGGCAATTCGAGCACCTGCAAGATCCCGCTCAGCATCGGCTCCCGCTTGAGATAGCGCAAATGGTAGAGCCGCGAGAAGCCCAGGTAGCAGGCCAGCACCATGGCCCGCACGAACCGGCACATCGTCATGGCCCTGGTCTTGCGCTTCACCGAGAGTCTCTTCCACCAGTCTCTGGAAGCCGAGTTTCTCCAGCATGGTCGCTACTGGCAGCAGACCTCCGTAGGCAGTCAGACTCCTCCCCTCGAAGTCATAGGGCGTGGAAGCCCCGATTCTATTGGGTTCCGGAGTAACCATACGAACCCCCTGATTGGCGGGCCTGCGACGGGTATCCTGATTTCGATCGTTCGCCATATGGGGGGGCTCCTGAGAATCGGTTCGCGAAGCTCGAACTGCGCGAGCCTACTGTTTTGCCGCAGGATTCTCAGGGGCCCCAAATGGCGTCGCGCCTCAGCCGCCCACCAGCGGCCTCAGCGCCGTGCATAATTCAGGCAGCTATGCGACGTGCTGCATCTGCGGCAGGCGGCGCTCGTGCTCCTCCAACTTCGCGCTGCGCGCCGGCGCCATCAGCCGTACCGCCCCTAATTGCCTGCGGTGATCTCCAGGCCACCCGCAGCCTCAAACGGCAACGCGTACGTACCCGCCTCCAGCCGCTTCGATCAAGGCGCCCACCCGTCCCGGTGGAAACCACATGATGGAACAGGCGGAAGACGTAGAG
>CAYOTD010000813.1:0-2414 GCA_964406685.1 uncultured Solibacteraceae bacterium
ATCAGAGGCAGGTACAGGCGGCGGTCCGCCGCGAGGTCCGAAGCGGGGAAGATCGACGAGCTGGGCAGCAGGAGAACCAACCCGGCAAGCAGCCAGCGCCGCTTGCGGACGAACCAGGCCGCTACCAGCACCGCCAGCCAGGCCAGCGGGAACGGCCCCGGGGCGATCTCGGGGTCGAGGGTGAATCCCCATGGCACGATCAGCAGGCGGAAGTAGCGCAGAATCGCCGCTCCCTGCGCCGCGAAGTAGTCCCACGGCGTCACCGGGGCGCCCGCCCCCGCGCCGGCTCCGGCAATGGCGGTGGTGGCCCAGATGACGCGCAGGCCGGCGGCGAGCGAAAGGGACAGCATGGCGGCAATGGGCCACGAACGTAAGGACGCGATCCCAAGCACGACGAGCGCCAGCGGGAAGGCGGCGCACTCCTCCTTGGCCGCCAGCGCGGCGGCGAACCACGCCACCGCGAGCCAGCGCCTGCCGCGCGCCCACGCGTCCAGCGAGATCAGGCACAGCAGCGTCATCAGCAGCGTGGCGCGGGCGAAGACGTAGTTGACCGCTTCGGCCTGGATGGGATGGACGGCGAACAGCGCCGCCGCCGCCAGCGCCGCGCGGGCGTCGATCAGCCGCTTCAGTGTCTCGAAGGCCGCCAGCACCGCGCCCAGGTGCAGCGCGAGGTTCACCGCGTGGTAACCGCCGCCAAGCTGCACGTTGACCCAAAACGTCAAGTAGGTCAGCGGGCGCGTCTGAAGCGGGCGCCAGACCTCCCACCACCCGTCCGGCGAGGCCAGCACGGGGTCGGTGAGCAGGGAGTAGTCATCCAGATGGAACGGACCGGCGAGAGAGCCGCCAAATGCGGCCAGAGCCGCGGCCAGAAGGATGGCGTGATTGCGCAATGCTACCATTAGAACACCTGTCATGCCCCGCACCGCCCCCGTGAAACGCCCGAAAACCGCCGCCGAGCGCGCCCGGCGGATTCAAGCGATTCTGGCCGCGCTCGACCAAATGTACCCCGGCGCCACCTGCGCCCTGACGCACCGCAACGCGTGGGAGTTGCTGGTGGCGACGATCCTGTCGGCGCAGTGCACCGACAAGCTCGTCAACGAAGTCACGCCCGGCTTGTTCCGGAAGTACCCCACGATGCGCGATTTCGCCGCCGTGAGCCAGGAAGAGCTGGCCGCGGACATTCGCCCTACCGGCTTCTTCAACAACAAGGCGAAGTCCCTGATCGGCGCGGCGCGCAAGATCCTGGCGGATTTCGGCGGCGTTGTGCCGCGCAGTCTCGAAGAACTCGTGACGATTCCGGGCGCGGCGCGCAAGACGGCCAACGTCGTGCTGGGCACGGCCTATGGGATCGCTTCGGGGGTGGTGGTGGACACGCACGTCCAGCGCATCGCGCAGCGGCTGGACCTGACGAAGAACACCGATCCCGGCAAAATCGAGCAGGACCTCATGAAGGCGGTGCCGCGCGAGCGGTGGATTCTCTTCTCCCACCAGGTGATCCACCACGGCCGCGCCCTGTGCGCCGCGCGCAAGCCCAAATGCGCCGGCTGCGCCATGCTGGCGCTGTGCTACGCCAAGGACAAGACCGCCTGAGCTTCAGGGCGCCGGCGAGAGGATCTCGAACTCGGAGCGGAGGAACTGCCAGTCGGGCAGCTCGTAGGCGCGCAGCTCGGTCTTGACCGACGCTTCCATGTCCCGGGCTTCATAGGGGCCCAACTGCGGCACCTTCACCGAGATCGTCGCCAGGGGCTTGTCCTCGGGTTTGGCGGTCGATGGCTTCAGGGTGACGGCGAGGGTCATATCGGCCAGGTCGGCGGCCGAGTGATTCACCACGACGAACCGGATCTGCGCCTTCTGCTTGGCGTCTTCCGAGATCCGCAGGCCGGCGATCTCGAGGAACTTTGCATAAGGGTGCGGCTTGGCCGGCGAGGAGGACTGCGCCGACGGCGTCTCGAGGGTAGGCTTTGCCGCCGTTTCCGTTTTCGCCTTGAAGGAGGGCAACAGGTATAGATAAGCGCCGCCTCCCAGGGCGACCAGCAACAACGCCACAAACATCGCCACCAGCCAGCCGGGCACCGGCAGCTTCGTAGTGGGCACGGCGCGAACCGCCGCGGCCGGCGGCGCGGCGGCGGCAGGAGCGGGCGTGGCGTCCGCAGCCGCGGCGGCGCGCTCTTCCGGCGGCTTCGCGCAGTTCGGGCACTCGCTGTAGGACGGTTGCACTTCGGTCCCGCATTTCGGACAGATCCAGGTGAACATGGCCTCACCTCCAATGTAGCGCAGGCCGCCACGGTAGGATGTTCCCATGGAGTTCTACCGCCGCGCCGGTGGCCGGCCCGAGGCGCTGGCCGTGCTGGCGGGCACGTTCAACCCGCCGACGCGCGCCCACATGGGACTGGCCTCGGCGGCGCTGCCGCGGG
>CAYOTD010000814.1:0-2414 GCA_964406685.1 uncultured Solibacteraceae bacterium
AGTGCCGCCCTCCTTTGGGTCTGGGTATACTGGAGGTTCCGATTCAGAGGTGATCATGCCGAAACTCTCCATCAAAGATCTCGACCTGAAGAACAAGGTCGTCTTCATCCGCGTCGATTTCAACGTGCCGCTGTCGCCCGACGGGCAGGAAATCACATCCGACAAGCGGATCAAGGCGTCGCTTCCGTCGATCAAGTACGCCCTCGACAAGGGCGCGGGCCTGATCCTGGCCAGCCACCTGGGGCGGCCCAAGGGCAAGCCGAATCCGGCCATGAGCATGAAGCCGGTGGCCAAGCGGCTGGCGGAGCTGCTGGGGCGTCCGGTAAAGATGGCGCCGGATTGCGTCGGTCCCGAAGCCGAAGCGATGAAGCCGGCTCCGGGCGAAGTGCTGCTGCTCGAAAACCTGCGCTTCCACGCCGAGGAAGAGAAGAACGATCCCGGGTTCGCGCAGCAGTTGGCCAAGCAGTGCGACGTGTACGTCAACGACGCGTTCGGTTCGGCGCACCGCGCGCACGCCTCCACCGAAGGCATGACGAAGTTCGTCAAGCAGTGCGCCGCGGGCCTGCTGATGGACAAGGAACTGGAGTACCTCACCATGGCTACGCAGAACCCGCCGCGCCCATGCGTGGCGATTCTGGGCGGCGCCAAGGTGTCGGACAAGATCGAGGTCATCGAGAACCTCATGAAATTCGTCGACCGGCTGGTGATCGGCGGCGCGATGGCCTACACGTTCCTGAAGGCCAAGGGCGAGCCGACGGGCAAGTCGCTGGTCGAGGAAGACAAGGTCGAGCTGGCCAAATCGCTGATGGCCAAGGCGGGCGACCGGCTGCTGCTGCCGGTGGACCATGTCGTGGCCGAGGTGCTGGAAGCGGGCGCGCCGAACGAAGTCGTGACGACGATCCCCGAAGGCAAGATGGGGTTAGACATTGGACCGAAGACCGTGGCCGCGTACGAGGCCGTGGTCGCGGGCGCGAAGACCATCATCTGGAACGGGCCCATGGGCGTGTTCGAGAAGCCGCCGTTCGACAAGGGCACGGTGGCGCTGGCCAAGGCGGTGGCGGGCTCCGGCGCGGTGTCGGTGGTGGGCGGCGGCGATTCGGAGAAGGCCATCAAGTCGGCGGGCGTGGCGGACAAGATCTCGCACATCTCCACCGGCGGCGGCGCTTCGCTCGAGTTCCTTTCGGGCCTGGTGCTGCCGGGCGTGGCCGCGCTGACCGAGAAGTAGTTTCCGCGGTAACCGCGGCGCGCCCTTCTCAGACGTACTGCACGTGAGTGGTCTTCACGTAGCGGGACTCGAGCACCGAGGCGATGCGTTTGACGAGGGTGCGCCGCAGCTCCAGTTCCACGGGCACGTTCGGGTCCTGGTGCGCCTGGTTGACGCGCGTCCCTACCAGGAAGTGAACGATGTCGCTCTCCAGCAGCATCATGGCCAGGCGCGTGGCGCCGTTGGGGCGCATCTTCTCGGGCGGTGCGCCGGATTCGAGTAATGACGCCACCTTGCCGAGCGTGAGCGTACCTTCGGTCACCAGGTCGACGCCTTCCATGGTCGCGCCGGGCGGGATTTCGGGATCGATCTCGTCGAGGTTGGCCGTCACCTTGCGATGCAGCTCGCGGGCGATGATGTTGCAGGTGGTGCCGCCGGCGATGGCCTTGCGTCCGCGGAACGACTCGAGAGTGCGCGCCAGCTCGCGGTCGCGGCTCATCGAGAAGGGGGGGCCGGTGGCGAGCAGCAGGCGGCGCGGCTCGCGCAGGTAGAAGACACCGCACGTGATGTCGTCCTTGGGGAGGCCCCAGTCGATGCCGGTGGCGCGATCGACCAGGCTCTGGGCCAGTTCGCGCGCCGAGATGTCCGGCTCCTCGGCGATCCGTTCGGCGAGAAAGCGATCCACCGCTTCCGAGCCCCAGCCGAGGGGGGTGCGATGCTCGCCCATGCCGGCCTGGGTGACGCCGTCGGAGAAGAACACGATGCGGTCGCCCAGGCGGGCGGTGAACTGCGACTGGCGCAGCGCGCGGCCGCGGGCGTTGGCCAGCGGGACGGGAGCGCGCTCGAGTGGCTCGACCTTTCCGCCGCGCAGCAGGACGCCGGAGGGGGTGTAGTAATCGACGATGCGCGGGCGCCCGCCCGCCTCGACATCCACGATGGTGAAGGTGGCGTAGCTGATCTTGCGCACGCTGCACACCGGCAAGGTCGAGATGATCGTCTCGGCCGAACGCCGCAGATCCTCGAAGGCGGCCGCGTACTTGACGGCCATGGTGGCGGTGAGGGTGGCCAGCACGTTGGCCTTGATGCCGCTGCCCAGCCCGTCGGAGAGCGCGGCGACGACGCGGTCCTCCTCGCCGATGCGGCGGCAGAGGCAGACGTCGCCGGGGGCCAGTTGGCCGTGCTTGGCCACCTGCCAGTGGTCGGCGTCGAT
>CAYOTD010000815.1:0-2413 GCA_964406685.1 uncultured Solibacteraceae bacterium
ATGAAAGCCGTGATTCGCCCCACGGCCGTCGAAGATGCCGGCCGCGTATCGAAGGAACGGCAAGGGCTCGCCATCGGCCTGGATGCCCCGGTCGCGATAGAACGAATCGGCGTACGGACCGGCCGGGGTGAGCGCGTCCGTTACCAGGGACCGGTCCATCGTCACGATCTCGAAGTCCGGAGTGAATCGCTCGCGGCCGAAGGGCGGCTTGAACTGCCCGGCGGCGAACTGGAGTTCCTTGCGCCATGCGTACCGCAGCCACGCCTCCTGGAAGTAGACGCGCCCGTCGGTCGTGCTCGCGTTCCCGTCCTTGAACAGCCCCTGCGCATACCATTGTACGCGGGGGCTCAGGTTCCCCCCGATCATCAGCTTGAGGCGGCGAAGCGCAAGCAGGTCCTGGTCGTCCTCGACCGCCGTGTAGCGCAGTTGCACATAGCCGGACCACCGGAACCGGCCCCCGCCCTCCCGCAACGGCGGAGGAAACTGCTGTCCGGGAACGAGGGAGGGGGAGCCGGTGCCGGTCATCAGGACGATCCAGGTGAGCTTCGCCTTCCTCATCCGCCGTTTCGCCTCTCAACCCGCCGCCCGCTTTCCCAGCAGCGTCTTGAGTTCGGCCACGCTGGGCACGCGGCCCATGATGACGATCTCCCCATCGATGACCACCGCCGGCGTTCGCAGCACGCCGAGTCTGGCCATCTCGTTGAAGTCGGAAACGTGGGAGATGTCGGCGGCCAGGTTGAGTTCCGCGCAGGCGTTGATAACCCGCTGCTCGGTGGTCTTGCAGTTCATGCAGCCGGGTCCGGCGACCTGGATCTTCATAGTGGCACCTCGAAGATGTAGTTCAGACAGAAGTGGATGCCGACGGCGATGAAGACCGCGGCGGTGGCCCGGCGCGCCCACTTCTCGATCCGGGCCAGTTGGTGGAACGCCTTGGCGACCCATGGCGAGCCGACCGCGATCAGCACGGCGAATCCGAAGACCGGCAGCCCCGTCCCCACTCCGTAGGCCGAAGGCAGCATGACGGCGGAGCCGTGCTGAACCGCGAGCGGGATCAGGCTCCCGAAGAACAGCGCCGCCGACACCGGACAGAAAGAGAGCGCGAACACCACCCCCAGCAGTCCGGCCCCGGCCACCCCGCCCGCCCGCAGCCTCCGCTCGATCCCCTCCGTCACGCAGGAGGTCGTGAAGCGGATCGGCAGGACGTCCAGAAGCAGAACACCCGCCAGGATGAGGACCGGCCCCAGCGCCTGGTTCATGTACTGCTGGAGAAAGAAGGAGACATCGTGCACGGCGAACAGGCTCGCGATCAGGAACGCGGCCAGGCCCGCGTAGGCAACCGACCGGCCGATGGTGTACACGGCGCCCGTCAACATCACCTTGGCTGGCGAGCCGATGTCTTTCCCGATAAACGACATCGCCGCGACATTCGTGGCCAGCGGGCAGGGGCTGATGGCGGTCAGCACGCCGAGCCACAACGCCGCCGCCGACCCGGTCAGAAGTCCGTCCATTCAATCCCCAAGAAGCTTGTCGATGTTCGTCTGCACATACCGGGTGAAGTCGTCCCTCTTCCGCACCAGCGACCAGGTTTGGTCCAGCGTCCGCCACCGGTCCTGCTTGCCGTCTTTGAGTCGGACCACAACTAGCGAGCTGCTCACGAGCTGATACCGCTGGATGTAGAAGCGGTTCTTCGGCTGCTGGACATCCACGGACTGCCATTCGATGACTCCCGCCTTGAGCTGCGCGCCGTACCTGGTCTCCAGAACCTCTTTCGAGAGGTTTTCGATGGCCATGCACGTGGCGCACCGCCGGGTCGCGTGGAAGTAGTAGACGATCATCTTGGGCGGCGAAGTGCCCGCCCCGGCCGGGAAGGCCGGCGCCGCCAGGGCGAACAGCAGGACCCCCAGCATCAGGCGCCGCCCATGTCTGGTCTCCAATTCACACCTCCGTCCGGGAAGCCGGCATCACCGCCTCGCCAGGGCCGCCCGCTCTTCCTTCACCCGCGACTGCATGACGGCCGCGATGCAATCGAAGAATCCGAGCACGCACGGCGCCCGCAGCCGGTAGAACACCTGGTTGCCCCGCTTCTCGGTGACCACGATCCCGGCGGTCTTGAGCAGGGACAGGTGCCTGGAGACCGTGGACACGTCGTCGCCCACCATCGCCGTCAGCTTGCAAACGCAGCGGTCGCCTCTGGAGAGCTGATCCACCAGAAACAGCCGGGTCGGATGCCCAAGGGCCTTGATAACCCGGGCGCGCGCCTCGTAGCGGGCGGGAATGGCAGCCTTCATCATTGGTCATTCTGCCAAATTGCCCAGATTCAGTCAACCCGGCGATGGCTCTTGTGTCAAGCCTCTTTAAAAATGTCCCCGTTCTTACCTCAATAGAAGTGTCCCCGGTTTGTAGTTCCGAAGAG
>CAYOTD010000816.1:0-2410 GCA_964406685.1 uncultured Solibacteraceae bacterium
GGATCGCACCCGTATGGGCGCATCCTGCCCACGGCGGAATCGATCGCGCGCATCGACCGGGAGGCGCTGGTTTCCTACCGCGACCGGATGCTGATTCCGAACAACGCCGTGCTGATCCTGCTGGGAGCGCTCCCCTCCAACGCGGAAACCCTCAAGCTGGTGCGAACGAAGTTCGGCGCCTGGCAGCGGAAAACGGCGCCCGCCGCCCCCGCGGCGAAGATCCCTGAGCCCAAACGGACGCTGGTACTGGTGGACCGGCCCGGCTCCGTGCAGGCGGACATTCGCGCCGGCCAGATCGCCGTGCCCCGCCCGCACCCCGACTTCTTCCCCATGGTCGTGGGCAACGGCATCCTGGGCGGAGGTTCCTCGTCGCGAATCTTCCTGCACATCCGCGAGGAGAAAGGCTTCGCCTACGACGCCCACAGCGAGATGCAGCCAAAGAAGGACGCCGCTCATTTCGTCGCCGTCACGCAGGTGCGCAACGAAGTGATCGGCGAAGCGATGGATTCGCTGCTAGCGGAATTGGAGCATTTCGGTAAGGCGCCGGTGACGACGCAGGAGCTGACCGACATCAAGAACTATCTGAACGGCACCTTCGTGATCAGCCTGCTAACGCTGAACGGGCTGGCCAACCACCTCGCCATGACACGCACCATGGGACTGCCGGAGTCGTACCTGGAGATGTATGTCACCCGTGTCCGCTCGGTGGAGCCGGACCAGATCCTGAGAGTGGCCAAGAAATACGTCACGCCCGAAGACGCGACCATTGTCGTGGTCGGCGACGCCCAGAAGCTCGCCAAACCCTTGGAGAAGTTCGGATCGGTTACCATCGAAAAAGCCAAACCATGAAGCTGATCTCCTCCGAGGAGCGTTACCGGACGCCGATCTTCTGGGTGACACAGGACCGCGCGCTCGATCCGGACGGTTTCGAGATTCACCGCGCCATCGTGCAGCATCATGGCTCGGCCGTGATGATGCCGGTGGACGAGAAGGGCCGCATCCTGCTGGTCCGCCAGTACCGCCTGCCGGCGCGCGGCTATCTGTGGGAACTCCCGGCGGGGCGCCTCGATCCGGGTGAGACCGTGCTCAAGGCGGCGCGGCGCGAACTCGCCGAAGAGACCGGTTACCGCGCGCGCACCTGGAAGAAACTGGTTTCCTTCTGGCCCAGCCCCGGCTACGTCGCCGAGAAGATGACGATCTATGTCGCCACCGGGCTCACCGCCGGCCAGTCCCGCCCGATGGAGGACGAGCGCATCCGCACGCGCTGGTTCACCCCCCGCGAGATCGAGCGGGCGATCGAGTCGGGCCGCATCACCGACGCCAAGACGATCCTTGGCTACTATCGCTGGAAGGCCTCGCGCTCGAAGTAGTCAACCAGGGCGCGCAGCGCGCGCCCACGATGGCTGACGGCGAACTTGCGGTCGCCGTCCACTTCTCCGAAGGTGCAACCGTAGGGTTCGTGGAAGAAAAGCGGATCGTAGCCGAAGCCGCTCGCGCCGCGCGGCTCATCGAGAATACGTCCCTCGACTTCGCCGCGAAATGTCCGCACCAGCCGGCCCCGGTCGGCCAGCGCGATGACACAGACGAACCGCGCCGCGCGATCCGCCACACCGCGCAGCCTCTCGACGAGCAGGGCGTTGTTGGCGGAGTCGGTGGCCTCGGGACCGGCGAAGCGCGCGGAACGCACGCCAGGGGCGCCGCCGAGCGCGTTCACTTCCAGCCCCGAATCGTCGGCAAACAGCAATCCGCCGGCGTATGCGCTGTAATGCAGCGCCTTCTTGACAGCGTTCTCCTCGAAGGTAGCGCCGTCCTCGAGGCATTCAGGCAGGTCCTTGAATCCCTCGAGCGGTTCGATCTCGACGGTCCCACGCGCGGCCAGGCGGAACTCGCGCAGTTTGCCCTTGTTCGTGGTGGCGCAGTAGAGCTTCACTTCTGTCCCAGGACTCCGCGCTGCACTTCGAGCAGTTGCCGGATGCCGCTCTTCGCCAACTCGAGCAGCCGGCCCATCTCCCGTTCTTCAAACGGCGTCTGCTCGGCGGTGGCCTGCACCTCGATAAACCGGCCGGTGGAGGTCATGACGACGTTCATGTCCACCTCGGCGCGCGAATCCTCGTCGTAACACAGGTCCAGCAGCGCTTCGCCACCGACGATGCCGACACTGACCGCCGCGGCGGCGTCCCGTATGGGGTTCCGCTTGAGCGTTCCGTAGTCGACCAGCCGCCGGATCGCCATGGCCATGGCCACGTAGGCGCCGGTGACCGACGCCGTTCGCGTGCCCCCGTCGGCCTGGAGAACATCGCAGTCCAAAATGATGCTGCGCTCGCCGAGCGCGGCAAGATCCACCACCGCTCGCAGCGCCCGGCCGATCAGCCGCTGGATCTCCTGCGTGCGTCCCGAGGGACGGCCGCGG
>CAYOTD010000817.1:0-2409 GCA_964406685.1 uncultured Solibacteraceae bacterium
CGGGACCCGGAACTGGAGAAGATGGACCCGGAAGGAGACCCGCGCGCCGAACTGGTCGACCGCCTGCTCGAGCACGAGCGGTTCAAGAACGCCGCCGAGATGCTTCAGCAAAAACGGATCATCGAAGAGGCGGTCTGGTCGAATCCCCAGATCGGGCAGTTTCTTTCCGAGACGGAAGAACCCGGACTCGCGGTCACCCTGTTCGACCTCGTCAAGACCTTTCAAGAGGTGCTGGAGCGGACCAAGAACCGCCCCATCTACTCGGTGAACAAGGAAGACGTCAGCGTTCCCGACATGATCCAGTACCTGCGCCGGGTGCTGGCCGACTCGCCCCGCACCGAACCGGTGAGCGCCAAGGACCTGTTCGAGCGCCAGCGCAGCCGGCGGGCCATGATCTGCCTGTTCCTGGCCATCCTGGAACTGGTGAAGCGGCAGGCGGTGGTGCTGGTGCAGCGGGATGCCTTCGGCGAGATCGCGCTGCGCCGCCACAAGCGTTTCGAGGAGGTCCTGTCGACGGAAGAGGCGATGGCCGCCATTGAGCAGGAATACAACAAGTAGGAATGGAAGAGACCGAAAACACACTCACGGGCGAACTGCCGTTCGAGCCCCAGCCGGAACCCGGCGCCGCCGCCGATGTTGATCTGCGCGCGCTGCTGGAAGCCGTGGTGTACATCCTGGACGAGCCGCTGTCGGCGGCGCAGATCGCGGCCGCGCTGAACCGGCCTCCCGACGTCGTAAGCAAGGTGCTGGAAGAGCTGGTGACGGAATACAACCAGCCGCAGCACGGACTCACGATCCGCGAGGTCGCGGGCGGCTACAAGATGGCTACCAAGGCCGAACACCACGAAGCCATCCGCGCCTTCGTCAAGAGCCTGAAGCAGCCGCTGAAGCTGTCTCTCGCCGCGCTGGAGACCCTGGCCGTGATCGCCTACAAGCAGCCCATCACGGCGCCCGAAGTGATGGAGATCCGCGGTGTGCAGGGCGCCGGCGTGCTCAAGACTCTGCTGGACCGCAAGCTGATCGCCACCAGCGGCCGGAAGAACGTTGTCGGCCGTCCGATCCTGTACAAGACGACCAAGGACTTTCTGCTTCAGTTCGGCTTGAAGGATTTGAGCGAGCTGCCGACGCTGAAGGAGTTCGAGGAACTGGGACGGCTGGCCATTGGCGAGGACGAAGCGGCGCCGCCCGCGGTTCCGCCGGTGCAGGAGGAAGCGCCGCCCCTGGCGGCGGAAGAGCCCGCCGCTGCGGTAGCCGAGCCGGAGGAGCCCGCCGCGGCTCCCGAGCCGGAACAGGCCGCTGTCGCGACATCCGACGAGAATGCCTGAAGAACGACTCCAGAAGATCCTCTCCCGTGCCGGGGTGACCAGCCGCCGGAAAGCCGAGCAGATGATCCTGGAAGGCCGCGTGACGGTGAACGGCGCGGTGGTCGTCGAGTTGGGCAGCAAGGCCGATCTCGGCCGCGATCACATCAAGGTGGATGGGAAACTGCTTCACGCTCCCGGCCGGCTGCGCTACCTCGCCTTCAACAAGCCCGACGCGTGCGTCACCACGATGTCGGATCCGCAGGGTCGCCGCACCGTCATGGATCTGATCAAGGGCGTGCGCGAGCGCGTCTTTCCGGTGGGACGACTCGATTACCACAGCGAAGGCCTGCTGCTGCTGACCAACGACGGCGAGTTCGCCAACCGCATCACCGCCGCCGCCAGCCACGTCCGCAAGACTTACGTGGTGAAGGTGAACGGCGCGCTGACCGCCGGGCAGGAAGAGCAGTTCCGAGCCGGCATCCCGCTGGAGGGCCGCCGTACCGCGCCGGCCGAGCTGAAGCTCATCCGCCGCGCGGAGAATCCCTGGTACGAAGTGCGCATCATCGAGGGCCGTCAAAACCAGGTGCGGCTCATGTTCCGCCACTTCGGCCGCATGGTGGAAAAGCTGCGGAGAGTGCGCATCGGCTTTCTGGAGTTGGGCGCCGTCAAGCCGGGCCAATGGCGCGAGCTGGAGCCGCGCGAGGTCGCGCGCTTCCGCAAGCTGCTGAAGCTGGACGAAAGGACTCCTTCGGACTGAGATGCTGACCATCGCCGAGCTGCTGTGTTCCTCCAAGACCATCGCCGTGGTGGGCCTGTCGTCGAAGAGGTCGCGGCCCAGCTACGGCGTGGCGGAGTACATGCAGCGGGCGGGGTATCGCATCATCCCGGTGAATCCGAACGAGAACGAGGTGCTGGGCGAGAAATGTTACCCGGATCTCGAGTCAATCCCCGGGAAGATCGACATTGTCGATATCTTCCGCCGATCGGAGTACGTCTCCCGCATCACCGACGCGGCCATCCGCATCGGCGCCCGCGCCGTCTGGATGCAGGAAGGGGTGGTGGACGAGGCCGCGGCAGCGCGCGCCCGCGCCGCCGGCCTCACGGT
>CAYOTD010000818.1:0-2397 GCA_964406685.1 uncultured Solibacteraceae bacterium
GCCGCGGCCGGCAACACCTCCAGCCGGTGTCACGAAGCTAATTTGCACAGGAGTGCTCCAAGACCCGATGGGCTTCTTCCGTTCGCGTATGGTCTGTAATACCAGGGTATGAATAGACGCCCGTATTGGGGTCGCGGAGCTGGGCGAGGTACGCCAGTTGGGCAAGAACCGAAGGCAGCGCACGGATGTCGGCCTCGATCTGGCTCAACCGCTCCCGGTCTGGCGTCTGTGGAGGGGCCACTGCATGAATCCTTCGTCGGCAGAACTTGCGACGCGTCCATGTGCCGCGCGGTGCGAAGCGGTAGAGACACTTCCAGACTAAACCAGAAAATGCGGTGGACATATCGGCGATTTCACCTAAAAGGGTTTTAAAGCGAGTTTCAAAGCGATTACAAGCCGTCCTCAACGGATTCTATTCCAGGGCTGGTGCCGTTCTGTCGGCGGCAAGCCCATATCGAGGCGAAGGATCGAAGGGTCAGATGTGCTCGTAACCACCCTCATGGGTTCGAATAGAGGAGGATGTAGCCGAGAGTGGTCCCGCCCGGGGTCTTCACCTTCAGCACGCCGGACCAGCCGGACGGGTTGCTGGCTGGGCCGAGTTCGGCGAAGCGGTAGCCGTTGCCCGTGCCGCCGGCGAGGATGAGTTCGCCGTTGGCGGTGAGTTCGAGGAGGGTGCTGTCGGCGAGGTTGGAGCCGGGGCCGTGGATCTTGAGGGGTGAGGTGGTGCTGTCCGGGGCGGCGATGACGGTGGGGCCGGCGGCGAGGCCCGAAGTGACGGCTACTGTTTGGGATGCCCAGGTGCGGGCGTAAGCTCTCTGAGGATCGTTGCCTTGCTGGAGGCAGGCGCCCCAGACGTGGATGTCGCCGGCGGTCCAGTCGTCGCCGTTGGCGGCGAACTGCCGAATGACGATCCAGAGGCCGGTCTGGCCTGACGCCAGCGCTCCCGTGATCTTGAAGCACTGCCAGGAGGTCGTCAGCGTGATCTGAGTCGGGCCGGCCAGGTAGGCGGCGTAGGGGTTGTCGACGATGGCGATCGATACTTTGCGGGTGCCGGAGGGGACGCGGACCCAGATGTAGAAGGTGTACGTTCCGCCGTCGGCGAGGCCCGCGATCTGCTGCTGGATGACGGGCGTGCCCGTGACTGCAGTGACCACGTCCGCGGTCTGGTTGCCGTCCGGGGCGATGATGGCGTTCGATGTGACGGAGCAGGAACCGCCGTTCTTGTCCCAGGTGGTCGCGGCGAAGTCCTCCGAATGCTTCGCCATGTTTTCCAGCGGGCCACCGATGGTTTGGTGCGGGCCGCAGTCCACGGGGCCAGTGAAGTGCTCGCCAGCGCGGTTGGCAGGAATGTAGCCGAGGGCGTTCGTGATTTCGCCGGCCTCGGGAGGGCTGGCGCTGATGGTCACGCTTACCCGGTCGTTGGCGGGATCATCGGCGGCAGCAAGCGAGACGCGCGTGCCCTGGACGAGGTTCAGGGCACGGCGCGTGCCGACGTCGGCGCCGTCCTTCTGAACCTTGTGTGGGAGCTCGCCGCTGATGATGTCGGCAGCGGTGTGCGTGTGGCCGGGTAGGTCGCCCGCCGCGAGGTTCGCCCCGGCGGTCACGCGGCCTTTGGCGTCGACGGTGACCTTCGGATATGTGCCGGGCGACGTGCCGGACGGGGCCATCGACAGCACCCCCGACTCGACGGCGAGGCCTCCGGCTGCATCGATCTGCACGATGCCTTTGTTGCCGTAGCCGGCGTCCGGATAGGAGAAGGCACCAAAGGTCTGCCCGGGGGCAAAGTCGATGATGGCATCGGCCACGAGATGGTCGTTGGCGTTCAGCGCCAGGCCCAGGTCGCCGGAGCCGTCGGCCTTGCGCCACTTCACCGCGCCGGTGTTGGGCAGGCGCACCAACCCGGTGGCGGCCTTGTTGCCTGAGCCGAACTCCGCGCCATCGACGAATGCCTTCGCGCCGGTCATCGTCACCGCGCCGTCCTTTCGGACGTAATTGCGGCTGGACGCGACCCCAAGTTCCTGCTCGATGGCGATGACGGCTTCCTGCAGCGCCTTCAGATACGCCGATACCATGTTTGCGCGCACGATTGCGCCGGAGGTGTGTTGAGCGGCGACGGTCCCGAACGCTCCGCGCTGGCAGCCGGTGAACTGCGTGGCGGTCTTGCCGGTGTAGACGATCAACTCGTCGTCGATAGAGAGGATGCCGTACTCGTCCGGGAAGCCCACGCCGGTGGACTCGACGCTGATGGTCGTATCGCCAGCGTAGACCGGCATCGTGGTGATCGTTTCGAGCGGCTTTGCCGAGAAGGCATCCGCGGGCGAGTAGAGGCTCGATGCGTCGTCAATCGCGTTCGGGTAGTTGCTCATCCGTTCAACCTCCTCGCGTTCAAGCGGAACG